>JAGLQT010000224.1 GCA_023136715.1 Gammaproteobacteria bacterium
GTACATATGACCTACTTTGTCAGCGCCGCCGGTTTTGGTGTCGTTTTGAAACCAGCCTTCTGGGCCGGATTTTGGTGAGTTGGTGAAATAATCCCAGTTGGCAACCCCCCAGAGGGTGACAATGCCAATGCCTGTCAGGTTAACGTTGAGGATGTCCTGTGTTTGTTGCTGGGAGGTTGACTCTTTCGTGCAGTCACTAAGCAGTGCGTTCGCATCATGAATGACAGCGAAAAATAATATTAATAGTGCGTACCAGCCAGTTCTTGAAATAGTTATTTGCACAGCTAATTACCAGGTAGTCATGCTGTAAATTGTAACTTAAAGTATGTTATGTAAACCATTGTTTATTTTGTTATAAAGGTCATATTTAGCAGTGTATTGATGGCTATGGTATTGCTTGAATTTGACATGGATCATACCAAGATTGTCCAAATTGCTTGATAGTGCGCATTTGTATTTTAGTCGTGATTATAGACTACAAGAAACACGATTTTAGAGCGTACTTAATATAACTGGATACTATTGATGAACGATTCAAAACAAGCAACTTCTTCTGATGATAACTTTACTGTCAAAGTTGGCCTGGCTGAAATGCTCAAGGGAGGTGCCATCATGGATGTCACCAATGCTGATCAGGCGAAAATCGCTGAAGATGCAGGCGCTATTGCGGTGATGGCACTGGAACGTATTCCTTCTGATATTCGTAAAGACGGTGGTGTGGCACGGATGTCTGATCCCGATATGATTCGTCAGATTCAGGATACGGTATCGATTCCGGTCATGGCCAAGTGTCGTATTGGCCATTTTGCTGAGGCACAAATCCTGCAAGCATTAGAAGTCGATTTTATCGACGAAAGTGAAGTGCTGACGCCAGCTGATGAAGCTAATCATGTTGCCAAGCATGATTTCAAGGTGCCTTTTGTTTGTGGTTCAACCTGTCTGGGTGAGGCTTTACGCCGTATTGGTGAAGGTGCTGCCATGATGAGGACCAAGGGCGAGGCCGGTAGCGGTAACATTGTCGAAGCGGTGCGCCACATGCGTACGATTCAAAATGAAATGAAACGCCTGACTATTATGAGTAAGGAACAGTTAATGAGTGAAGCTAAGAATATTGGCGCGCCTTATGACCTGATCTGTTACGTGGCTGAGCACGGTAAGTTACCTGTGCCTAATTTTTCTGCGGGTGGTATTGCAACACCGGCTGATGCAGCATTGGTACGACAGTTAGGAGCCGAAGCAGTATTTGTAGGCTCAGGCATCTTCATGTCAGAAGACCCTGCAGCACGTGCGGCCGCCATTGTAAAAGCTACCACTTATTATGATGACCCTGAAACCTTGTTAGAAGTTAGCAGTGGTCTTAAAGCAGGCATGAAAGGATTGTTAATGCAGGATATTTCACCTGAGGACAGGCTCGCAACCAGAGGTTGGTAAGCTCGTTTATGTCTGATGTTGTTGGCGTACTTGCTTTGCAAGGTGCTTATGAAAAACATGTTGAGATGTTATCTGGTCTGGGTGTTGAGAGTCGGCTGGTTCGTTTTGCACGGGAACTGGATGATTGCTGTGCGTTGATTATTCCCGGTGGTGAATCCACAACCATGAGTTTGTTGATTCAGAAATTTAACCTGTACGATATCCTACGAGAATTTGCGGAAAAAAAACCAGTCATGGGTGTTTGTGCAGGTGCTATTTTGATGGCAGAGACGGTCGATGATTCAAGAGTGATCCCGTTGAAAATAATGCCGATAACAGCTTTGCGTAATAATTATGGACGGCAGGTGAGCAGTTTTTCTGCGAATCTGAATTTAAAATGTGATGATGAAGACTCAGCTTATGCGGCGCATTTTATACGGGCACCCGGACTTGCGTCGAATAATGATATAGTTGAAGAGCTGGCCAGTTATAATAATGAACCAGTAATGATGAGAATGGGGTTGCACATGGCGCTGTCTTTTCATCCTGAATTAACCAACGATGATCGTGTTCATGTCTGCTGGTTGAGTGGCTTTCACCCTTCGTTCCAATAGGTATTGTTATGCAAACATCAAAGCCATCTGTTTCATTAAGCCCGCTCTTACCGAGACCGTTTTCTTTGCCGTTAAAATTGTTACCAGTAGCATGGCATAGTCGGGCTTTGGTCGCTGCTCTTAATAGAATCTTTGCTGAAGACTTAAATGATGGAGAGATGGATTTTTTACAGGGTCGGTCAGTTGCTATTGAAGTCAGTGATATGAACTTGTCTTACCGATTGACTCTTAATGAGACACGTTTCGTTGAAAACATTAATCAGGCTGAGAATGATTTAACGGTTAGAGCATCATTGTATGACTTTATGTCGATGGCCAGTCGTCAGGTTGATCCTGATACGCTGGTCTTTCAGCGTAGACTGGTGATGGAAGGGGATACTGAGCTGGGGCTTGCTCTGAAGAATTATCTTGATGCTATGGATGTTGAGTCATCAAGAGTATTAAGCATCGTTGAATCTGTTTCCAGAAAAACCATGCCTGTTTATAAAAAACTATTTGGTAGATAAAGCAATTTATGCATTCTTCCTTGAATGCACGTCTGATTAAATCTAAAAGAGTCTCTAATTAATCAAGTACCAACGCATCATGGAAACGTGATCGGTATAGTAGTCTTGGATGTTCTTCATCATCAGTAAATCCACTGCGATCATGCAATACGTTGTTGCTGATCAGTCCCCAGCCAGATTGCAGCGTCAGGCGGTAAATATATTTACTGTCTGATTTTAATATTTCATCAAGTGCAGCAACGGCCTTTTGTGTGGTTTCATCATCTTTCCAGATAACATTACGAGCGCGTGCTGTGTAACGCATATGCAGCTGACCATTTTCCGTAGTCGAAAAAACGGGGCCGCTTCGTGCAGGGCGAAGCTCTTCACCGTCAACAACATTTTCAGGAATGGTCATCGCATCAGGTTGCATGAATGCGCGAATATGTTCAGGGTTTTGATCACGAAGTAATATATAGGCGATTTCATGATCCATGACTGCATTTTCACCACCTTCTTTTGCGGGTCTTACGCAATGTAGATTAAGCGCCATAATCTGCTCATCTTTTGTATTGTAATAACCATCGGTGTGCCAGTGGATGCCGCGGTTGGTGTAAGGGATATAGCGTTTATGCAATGGATCGTTCTGAATTTTTAGGGCAGTAATGCCATCATCATCTGCGCCCATGTTATTGTTCAGCTTTTTCAGGCCAAATTGTTTTGCCAGATCGAAAGGAATGCTTTTGTCTGGATCTTCGCCAGTTGGACTAACATAGACGACCATGTTGGTTTTTTTACAGCGATC
>JAGLQT010000225.1 GCA_023136715.1 Gammaproteobacteria bacterium
AATCGGTGGCCTGGCTGGAACGCTTCCTCAAAGATTACAAAGGCACAGTGGTCGCCGTTACCCATGATCGCTACTTCCTCGATAATGTCGCTGGCTGGATTCTCGAACTGGATCGCGGCCACGGTATTCCATGGGAAGGTAATTACTCCTCCTGGCTGGAACAGAAAGATCAACGGCTATCCATGGAAGAAAATAAGGAAGCTGGTCGCCAAAAAGCGATTAAAGCTGAGCTGGAATGGGTGCGCTCCAATCCCAAAGCACGTCAGGCAAAAAGCAAGGCACGTATGCAGCGCTTTGAAGAACTGTCTTCGAGTGATTACCAGAAACGTAGCGAGACGAAATCACTGTACATTCCACCCGGTGACCGCCTCGGTGAAAAAGTCATTGTGGCTGATCACATCAGCAAAAAATACGACGATAAACTGCTCTACGAAGATCTGAGCTTCAACCTCCCACGTGGCGGTATCGTCGGCATTATTGGCGCTAATGGCGCGGGTAAAACCACCCTGTTCCGCATGCTAACGGGGGAAGAAACACCTGACAGTGGAACTTTTGAAGTCGGTGAATCAGTGAAAATTGGCTATGTCGATCAATCCCGAGATAGCCTGGACGACAGCAAAACTGTTTGGGGAGAAATCTCAGACGAACTCGACAACATCACCATCGGTAACTACACCGTACCATCACGTGGTTACGTCAGTCGTTTTAACTTCAAAGGTGAAGCTCAGCAAAAATTTATTAAGGATTTATCGGGCGGTGAGCGTAACCGTGTGCATCTCGCCAAATTACTCAAGAGCGGTGGCAATTTACTTCTGCTTGATGAGCCCACCAATGACCTTGATGTAGAAACCCTGCGTGCTTTGGAAGAAGCCATTCTCGACTTCCCCGGTTGCGTGGTTGTGATCTCACATGACCGCTGGTTCCTCGACCGTATTGCGACACACATCCTGGCCTTTGAAGGTGACAGTAAAGCGGTCTGGTTTGAGGGTAACTATGCCGATTATGAGGAAGACAGGAAACTAAGACTAGGTGAAGAAGCCATCAACCCTCACCGCATTAAATTTAAAAAACTGGCTTAGATGTACAAATAAAACTTATTAAAATAGCAACTCAAACGCGGCTGCTCATGACATCAACTTTTTCCTGACGTGCTCAATGTATGCTTCCATACATTTCACTAAAGCATCTTCATGGCTTGCATTAACAAGATGGAAATCGCCATCAACAATATGAGTCATATCCGACCACAAATCAGCATCTTCATTTACATCCTTCTGAGGCTCTGTCTTACCCGGCTCACTATAAGCAGCAATCTGATTACCCAATCTCATATTCTTGGCTTCTTTTAAAGCCAAATCGGCTTGCTTACATAAATCAACAAACGTCACTTTTTTATCGTAACAATCGACCGATGAGTAACCGTAAGCCAGCTCCTTCTTCAACGCCTTACCACCAACTTCAAAAACCAGCTTCTTCAAACATTCACATAATCGCTCTACAGCAAGTTTAGTGTTGTTAGCATCTGCATATAACAATATTGCAAACCTGTTTTCACCAATACGCGTTGCAATATCTTTATCACGTAGCATACTGCTGATACGTTTTACCAGTGAAACAATAATTTGTCGCACTGATTTACTATCAATTTCTTTCTTGATTTCCTCGATATTAGAAATTTCAATCTGCACCACAGAAAATTTTTCTTTTGATTCCTGTGAACTAACCAGAGCCTCACGCCCCATGTTCTGAAAGCCACTGGGCGTTACAAAGACTTGCTGGGAGCGATCCAGATGATCTGATTCTCTTCTATGTGGACTTGAATTAGAACGAGCACGACTCAATAAATCCATCGCGTCAAAAGGCTTGCCAATAAAGTCAGTCGCACCAATATCAAAAACAGCACGTTTACCGGCAGGGGAATCAGACTGCCCCGTCACCATAATTACAGGCAATGAAGAAATTCGCGTTTCGTCTGACTCTCGAATTTTCAGTAGCAGTTGCATACCATTCATCACTGGCATCTGCAGATCAGAGAAAACAACCTTTATATTTTCATTTTCACTTATAACATTCCATGCTTCGCCACCATCTTTTGCAATATGAACAATAAATTCCTCCTGCAACATTTTTTTTGCCGTCGCCAGAATTGTTGCCGAATCATCAACAACAAGAATCTCGTTTTTATTATCTCCCCTACCGTTCATAAACTTCTCATCAAATCATTTTCCAGAACATAATACAGCCCGTTTATTCACGAGTTATTATCTTACCGTCATTACTTACAACTATTACTGAATATCCTCAAGCACACCAACATTAATCAGCTCATCAACATCCAGTAAAATAATCATTTCATCATTAATAGTTGCCAGACCTTTGATAAACTCCATACTTACGCTACCACCTACTTCGGGTGCAGAATTAATATTCTCAGCTGTAATGTTATAAACATCTGAAACAGCATCGACCACCATACCAATAGTCCGCTCGCCTTTGTCATGCTGCACCTTTACTACGACGGTAACCGTTTCTGGAGTAAAATCAGCATTCTCCAGATTGAAACGCTTTCTCAAATCGAAAATGGGCACAACTACACCACGAAGATTAACCACGCCCAGCACGAAATCTGGTGCATTAGGAATTGGAGTCGCACTATCCCAGCCACGTATTTCCTGAACACGAAGAATATCAACGCCATATTCTTCATCTGCCAACATAAATGTTAAATACTGGTCTGTGCCTGCCTCCATCTCTATGGAAGTGCTATTCACATCAATCGCTGTATTCATAACTCTTCTCCTCTACACACTTACAACTTTTTAATAGATCTGGCCATGCCAGGTCCAATGCTTTCTGAACTAAAAATCCTGCCACTCATCATCATCATTTTTATGAGGCAAACTTACTTTCTTCTCTGATTCACTTACGTCTAGCGCTGAAAGCTTTGGTGCCGCAGCGTGTGATGTTGTTTGCTTTGCAACTTGAGTAACACCAGTATGTTTTACATAATCACTCTCATTCAATTTGAAGAAGGACACTAGCGCATCCAGTTCCTGTGCCTGCGCACCCATAGCCTCACTCGCTGCAGCAGCTTCTTCAACCAAAGAAGCATTTTGTTGTGTCATCTCATCCATTTGTAGCAAAGCTTTATTGACCTGATTAATACCATCAGATTGTTCCTTACTGGCAGCAGCAATCTCGGCGACAATATCGCTAACCTTTTTCACAGAATCAACAATTTCGGATAAGGCGCCACCTGACTCACTGACTAATCTTGAGCCATTCTCCACCTTGCCTACAGTATTATGAATCAGGTCCTTAATCTCTTTAGCTGCTGTAGCACTACGTCCAGCCAGATTTCTTACTTCACTCGCCACCACAGCAAAACCACGACCCTGCTCTCCCGCACGTGCCGCCTCAACGGCAGCATTCAAAGCTAGCAAGTTGGTCTGAAAAGCAATTTCGTCAATGACGCTAATAATGTCTGCAATATGCTTGCTGGCATCATTAATTTCACTCATAGCAGTCACAGCCTCACCCACAACCTGACCACCCAGATCAGCTTGCTCTCGAGCTGCAATGGCTAATTGATTAGCATGCTGTGCATTTTCGGAGTTTTGATTCACCGTGCCGGTCATCTCTTCCATACTGGAGGCGACTTCTTCAAGACTGGATGCCTGCTCCTGAGTACGCTGGCTTAAATTGGCATTGCCCTGGGATACCTGCTCGGAGGCTATACTCACTTCGCTGGCACCCGATTTAATGCCACTGATAATTTCCAGTAATTTTTGAACTGTCTGTCCAATCGCACCATAAACTCCACCAGCACCCTTATCCAGTTTCATGTCCAGATCACCGTTGGCCAATGACTCAGAGATCAACACCAAATCAGCAGGGTCACTACCCAGTTGCTTATTCACACTACGCAGAATCAAGAAACCCATAATTATTGAGATGATTACAGCAACGAGACCAACTACAAGCATCATACTATTCGAGATATTGATGACAGAGGCAATATTGCCCATCTCTGCCTCAACAGTTTGGTCACCCAGCGCCTCGGTTTCCTCAAGCACCGCCAACATTAATGCAGAAATATTCTCATATTCTTTGCGTGTATCATGATAGACATTGAATGCTTCAATGGCTTCAAAAAAATCAGTATTATGCGTTGCAATCCCTTGCATTAAAGCGCTGCTGTAACTTTGTCCAGCGTATTTCCCATTGGGCACATTGGTATTTTTAAAGGTTCTATGAGCAATTACCCCCTGAATCTCCTCATCCAGCATCTCATTGCTTTCCTTAATAGCCATCATTGATCCTTGAAGATCGACAAAGCCCAACATACGACGGTAGAAATACATCGCCTTTAACATACCAATCTGGGACATCATGGCACCATCTGCAGCGGTCCATGCCTGATCCAGTCCTGTATTCCAACTGATTTTCTTATTCGGGGTATTCGCCATTTTTTCAAATATGCCATCGCCTATATCCTCGGCCTGTGTCATCAATATTTGAAAATCAAAGAAATTGTCTTCCAGGCGGTTATCTATAGCCTGAAAAACTTTAAAGTGCTCGAATGCTCTTTCAGCCACATCTTTGTATGCTTTTTCAGCATTTTCGGCCTGTGTGATATTTGCTTCACTCAGCAAACCACTACCTTTCATTCTCAACAATGCCTTATGTGCTCTATCCGAATCCGCCTTGATCTCTTCGGCAACTTTGTCAACGTCAGCAAAACCAGAAAAAACCTTTCCAATCAACAGCATTTCAGCTTCTGTTGCAATTGAACCTTCCATAGCTCCATCTGCTGCATCCCAGGCAGGCCCGGTTACATATTCCAGTGAATCACTTAAACGTGTCACACCGTAATACCCAGTTAAGCCGCTAATTAGAACCAGCGCAGTCAATACTATAAATGCAGCACCAATCTTGGATGACATTTTCATATTCATATTCAGATTCATCATTTTCCTCCTGCTCTTTCGGAATAAAAAGGTACAAAGCATTCAATAATGATAATGCCTGGAGCCTCCTCAATAATTAAAATTTTAAGATTGAGTTTTTATCATCTTATTCATATCACACTATTTATCATGACATCATTACCAGCCCACACAATCAATCATCATTTAGATTGTAATATAAAGACCGATTTACACCCGTTTTACGGTTAAATAAAAA
>JAGLQT010000226.1 GCA_023136715.1 Gammaproteobacteria bacterium
ACCTCTTCAAAGAACAATTCAACCAGTTCTTTTGCCTCACGCTTGTTGAGACCAAGTTCTTCGTACAGGCTTTCTGCCAAATCAGCTTTCGTTAATGCCATACCTACTCCCGAAGTGTAGCAGCAAATTTTTGTTTTAGTGAAGAAACCACTTTTTCTACTTCAGTTTCTACGTCCTGGTCGGTAAGAGTGCGTGAAAAGTCCTGTAAAATCAAGCCTAAAGCGACACTTTTTCGTCCTGTCTCGACACCCTTTCCGGTATAAATATCGAATATTTGAATATTCTGCAACAAATCTGAGGCTATTTCAGTAATACAAGCCTGTATCGACTGCACCGTCACACTTTCGTCAACAACGATAGCCAGATCCCTTCTAACTTCAGGAAAACGCGATAGTGGAGAAAATGCGGGTAAAACAGCCGCTTTCACCATTTCGAGGTTTAATTCGAAGACGTAAACAGTTTGATCTAGACCCAGCTGTTTCATAATTACTGGATGCAACGTGCCAATCCAGCCAGCAACATCACCATCGATCAAAATATTAGCAGACTGCCCTGGATGCAATGCAGGATGCGTTGCTGCCTCGAAAGTGCAGGCCTTGCCCGATGATTCCAGCAATACTTCAACATCACCTTTGAGATCGAAGAAGTCGACTTTACGTGCGGCATCCGACCATTGCTCAGGCTGTAAATTGCCACATATAGCACCCGCAATCATGCCTGTTTGAACGGGTAGCGCATCTTTATTAGGTTTGAAACATAAACCAGTTTCAAACAAACGCACACGGCTGTGCTGGCGATTCAGATTGTGCTGTACCGCCTGAATTAGGCCCGGCCACATAGATGTACGCATGACCGACATTTCCGATGAAATGGGATTGGCCAGTTTCACGGCAGCATTTTCAGGATCAAGAATCTTCTGCGTTTTTGGATCGATGAAGCTGTAAGTAATCGCTTCAAAATAACCACGATTGACCAGCGCACTACGCAATACTGAAGTTGCAACCTCATATTCAGTCTGCGGCTTCATACGCCCCGAATAATCAGGCTGCGTTCTGGGGATATTGTTATAGCCGTAGATTCTGACCAGTTCTTCCAACAAATCAGCTTCAATCGCGATATCAAAACGGAAACTGGGTGGTGTTACCTGCCAGCCATCATCAACGCTGACCACGTTCATTTCCAGACGCTTGAAGATGGCTTCAACTTCATCAGCCGACATCTCGATACCAAGCAGGCGCTGGATACGGGCATGGCGTAGATGAATCGACTGACCTTCTGCTGGGTAAGCCTCGGTGGTTTCTTCGATCACAGGGCCTGCTTCACCACCACAGATTTCGAGCAGCAGCGCGGTTGCGCGCTCAATGGCTTTCACCTGCAACTGAGGATCAACACCACGTTCAAAGCGGTGTGAGGAATCGGTATGCAGGCCGTAACTTCTTGCCTTGCCAGCGATGTTTTCGGGCTTGAAGAAGGCGCTTTCGAGGAAGATCGACGACGTTGTATCGCTCACGCCCGAGCCTTCACCACCCATCACACCTGCCATCGCCAGTGGTTTGGAGTTATCAGCAATTAATAGCGTTTCTTCGTCCAGTTCGATACATTTACCGTCAAGAAGAGTAATTTTTTCATCTTTATTTGCGCGACGGATTAACAGTCCGTTGTCCAGTGTCGCCAGGTCAAAGGCGTGCATGGGCTGGCCCAGTTCGAGCATGACGTAATTGGTGATATCGACGATCGGTCCCAGACCACGAATACCTGAACGTCTCAGACGCTCCAGCATCCACATCGGTGTTTGTGCTTTGCAATCCACGCCGGTAATCACGCGGCCAGCGTAATGATTACATACATCACCGGCCTGGATTTCAACGGGGAAAGTCGTATCGATGCTGGCAGTTACTGGCTCACAGGCTTCTGGACTTACGTCACACTGATTCAGTGTACCCAGCTCACGCGCAACGCCCGCGATACTCAAACAGTCACCACGGTTTGGCGTTAAATCAATTTCGATGCAGTTATCATCAAGCTGGAGATATTCACGTATATCGCTACCAACTGGCGCATTTTCTGGTAATTCCATCAAGCCATCGGCCTGATCCGCCAGACCCAGCTCTTTTTCTGAACAAAGCATGCCGGATGACTCAACACCACGCAGCTTGGCCGGTTTTATTTTGAAGTCCCCCGGCAGCACAGCGCCAATTTTTGCCAAAGGAATAATTAAACCTTCGCGTACATTGGCGGCGCCACAAACAATTTGTAGGGTTTCGTTACCATCAGTGACCTGACAGACATTTAATTTATCAGCATCGGGATGTTTTTCTAACGATTCAACCCGCGCCACAACTACATTGTTAAATGCACCGGCGGCAGGCTCGACACCATCAATTTCCAGACCGGCCATGGTCAACTGGTCGCACATTTCTTCGGTAGAAATATTCGGATTCACCCAGCTTCTTAGCCACTGTTCGCTAATTTTCATACATCAACTCCTAAGCGAACTGCTTTAAAAATTTAAGATCATTTTCGAAGAACAATCGAAGATCATTCACACCGTAACGCAGCATTGCTAAACGTTCGACACCCATACCAAAGGCATAACCAGTGAACTGTTCGTTATTGATATTCACCGACTCGAATACTTTTGGGTGCACCATGCCGCAACCCAGCACTTCCAGCCAACCGGTGTGACCACAAACGCGACAGCCTTCGCCTTCACACATCACGCATTGAATATCGACTTCAGATGAAGGCTCAGTGAACGGGAAGTAAGAAGGACGGAAACGTGTTTGCAGATTTTCATTTTCAAAAAACAGTTTCAGAAAATCAGCTAGCGTACCCATTAGATCAGCAAAGTTCACATTCTCATCAACCAGCAAACCTTCGACCTGATGGAACATAGGTGTATGTGTTAAATCAGAATCGCAGCGATAAACACGACCCGGCGCGATAATGCGCAATGGTGGCTGATCGGTTTCCATGTGACGAACTTGAACTGGCGAAGTATGTGTTCTTAATAGTGTTTGTGCATCAAAATAAAAAGTGTCGTGCATAGCACGCGCAGGATGATGTTCGGGAATATTCAGCGCTTCAAAGTTGTGGAAATCATCTTCGATCTCTGGACCTTCTTCAACGGTGAAACCCAGTTGTGAAAACAGGCTCAGTATGCGTTGCATGGTGCGGGTAACCGGATGCAAACTACCGGCCTGCTGACCACGACCAGGCAGCGTCACATCAACACATTCGCTCGCCAGTTTAGCTTCCAACCTGGCTTGCTCCAGTGATGCTTTACGGGCTTCAATCGACTGCTGCACACCCTGCTTGGCCTTATTAATTTCCTGACCGGCAGCTTTGCGCTCATCGCCCGGCAAGCTACCCAGCGTTTTTAATAAAGCGGTGAGCTCTCCTTTCTTACCCAGGTAAGTAACGCGTATTTGATCCAGTGCTTCCAGATCATTTGCCGCTGCTATTTCTGCTTGCGCATCAGCGACCAACTTTGGCAAATCCACTCAACTCTCCCGTCATACACAACAAGGCTTAACAACCTTGTGTTTTTTTAATTGTTTTAAAACTAAAGAGTAGAAGAAAAATGTTGATTTTTCATCTACTTAGAAAAAATTTATAGTGTTTTTTTAGAAATAAAAAACAAAAAAAGGGGGAAGCCAGCTTCCCCCTTCTTATATAGATAAAACTTTCAGGCTTTCCAGCCTGACATCGATTGCAATTAAAACTAAGCAGCCAGGGCTTGCTTAGATTTCTCAGCAAGCTGAGTGAATGCTGCCATATCGTGAATGGCTAAATCAGCCAGCACTTTACGGTCAACTTCAATATCAGCTTTACTCAAACCATTCATGAAACGGCTGTATGACATATCACATTGACGAGCTGCAGCATTAATACGAACAATCCACAATGAACGGAAAGTACGTTTTTTAACACGACGGTCACGGTATGCATATTGACCCGCTTTAATAACGGCCTGATGGGCAACGCGATAAAC
>JAGLQT010000227.1 GCA_023136715.1 Gammaproteobacteria bacterium
ACCAGACTAAAACTTCTAATGGTTTTATGCGCTGGCGTACGTGCCATCCACATTAATACCACAATAATAAAAAGCCAGATAAGTGCTGAAATGCCTGACTGCTCAGGCCACCAGATGGACATCAATTCTGAAAACGTCATAACCACTCCCATGCATCAGCATGTAGTTATTAACTTATTTGTTTGCCATATAGACATGTAGCAGCCGAATTTCTTCAGCTACCATTTGGCATATTAGTTTGGAGTAATTTTATTATTTAATGTTTTAACTCAGGAACGAGTTAAATATTTGTGCGCATCTGAAATGACCATAGCAACTAAGACTTAACATATCAACTACTATATTATTACCTGTAAACACCATAATTATAATTTTATTAAATCATAATATTTATTGACGATAACAACATTGCTTATATACTAGGCAAAACAAAAAGAGACCCACAGCGAATATCCTCCTTGAACAAGCATCGCCGACTTTATTTTTCACTTTTCATCGTTGTCTGTTTTGCACTGACCTTTCTGTCATCGCAAAACAGTAATATTCGGTGGCTGGATGCTCAGATGTTCCGCTTTGCCAGTTATTTACTACCAGCTCAGCCCCATTCCAATGATATTCACGCAATAAAGCTCGATGAAGCTCGCCTGCAAACACCGCAGGGCATACGAGAATTTAGATTCCTTTTACGCAAACTTAAAAAATCCAAAGCGGCAGAGATTGTCTGGTTAACTGATGATTTCCCGCAAATGGATTATATGCCGCTCAAAGATGACAAATCTGAATTAGCCAATAAGAAAAAACCAGAGTCATCCGAAGAAGAGCCGCAATGGAAACCAACAGAAGGAGAAAGAAATAAGCTGGCCTGGATGTTAGAAAATCAACGTGTATTTCTAACGCAATATACAAACATGCCGCAGCAGCATAAGAATACGCCTTATAACGAATCTTTAATTTATCAGCACGGCTGGAGACAATATATACCTTCTATATTTTTGCCAGAAGCCCAGTTATTCAGGTCTATCAATACTCAGTTACCTTACCGCGTTTACCCCTTTAACCCTGCCTCTTCGAATGAGCAGGCTTTGATCTGGTATGGTGACGATAGAAGCTCATCCCTGCCTGATTTGGCTTTGGCTGTTTTCAGTCACCACCAACAAAGCAAGAAAATACACTGGAGTGAAAACGGACAGATTTCATTAGATAACTCTCTGGTATATGCCAGCACCTCCGGAAAAACATATAACTATTTTTCTGCATTAACTGGTCGCCATAGCAAGATAGATACGCTATCGCTTGAAACGGCATCTAAACAATCAAACGATAATTTTAAAAACAAAATAGTGCTAATCGGCCAGGATGCAAATCAACTGCAGATGCTGGCTGATTCAATAAGCAGTTTACAGGCTAATGCCACCTACCATACCCCTGCCGAGAGCTGGTGGTTAATTCCTTTGCTGTTGTCAGCCGTCGTGGTTTACCTGTTGTGGATTTTGCCCCTGTTTGGAAAACAAAGTGGTTTGTTTTTCGGTGCCTTTCTTATTTTGGGAATCATTTCAGCACAGCCCATATTTTTGATTCTTGAAGGAATCTGGTGGCCGACAATCAATATATTATTCCTCATGGTCATTGGTCAACTGGCTGTCTATATCTATTTATCTGGCAAGAAAATTCTGAATCATTTACTTCAAACACAGCATGGTTCCTGGTATCAGCTTGGACATTACCAGTATGATAAAGGTGATTATGAAGCAGCACTGACCAGTCTTCTCAAGTGTTACACGGATGATGATGTGCTATCTGATCTTTATGAAATTGGCTTAAGATTCGAGCGGAAGCGTCAATATGACAAGGCGCTTCAGGTTTATTCAGAAATAGATATCCGGTGTAAAAATTATAAAGACATCGACAAGCGACTCAAATCAATTCTTGGCATTTCTAAAACATACTCACAAATATCATCACCCAATCAGGGACAAAAAACACTGGTGATGCCTCAAATGGAAATGCCTGAATTTGGACGTTATAAAATTGAAAGGGAATTAGGCCGGGGTGCTATGGGCGTAGTCTATCTTGGTCTTGATCCCAAAATTAACAGGCAGGTTGCCATAAAAACGCTGGACTATACCCAATTTTCCAGCAAAGAACTACAAACTGTCAAATCTCGTTTCTTCCGTGAAGCAGAAGCCGCTGGCCGCCTTTGCCATAACGATATCGTTATCGTGTACGACGTTGGTGAAGAAGATGACTTCGCTTTTATTGCCATGGATTATGTCACTGGTGTGCCTTTATCCGATTACACACAAGCCGATAATTTACTGCCCGTTGATGAAGTTTATCGCATCATGCAGGTTGTTGCAGAGGCTTTGGACTACGCACACAAGCAAAACATTGTGCACCGTGATATTAAGCCGGGCAACATCATGTACAACCCGGAAAGCAAAAAAATAAAAATCACCGACTTCGGTATCGCACGCATTACCGATTCAGTCAAAACAAAAACTGGCAGTTTTCTTGGCAGCCCTTCCTACATGGCACCAGAGCAAATCATCGGTGCGCACGTCAATGGTCGTGCAGATCTCTATTCACTTGGAGTTAGCTTCTATCAGCTACTTACTGGACGACTCCCCTTCAGCGCAGACAGCCTTGGCAATCTGGCACACAAAATAGCCAATGAAAAACACAAACCGGTAAGAGAGATACGTGCCAGCCTGCCCGCCAGCGCAACACGCATTATCAATAAATTACTACAAAAAGACCCGGAGAAACGCTATGCCAGCGGTGCCGCAATGACGGCGGCACTCAAAAAAGAAACGCATGAATAAACAAAAAAACTAACTACAAATGCTCACCTGAAATTGTCCGCCACTGATCTGCCAGATGTCCAAAATATTTCACTTCCTCCGCCCTGTCCCCTTTGGTTTCTTCGTGTAGCAACCATTCCTGTACTTTAGCGACTTCCTCATGACTGATGTCATGACTCATAAAACACACCGGGCCTGAATTATAAGTGACATTAAAACTGGCTGAGTGGTAGGCATCATCCAGTTTCGCTGCAATATCTCGATATGCGTTTTGATGAATTTCTTTATAAAAGCACTGATTTCTGGTTTGGCACAAAAATGGATTAAGCATACCCACATAAATATCTGGTTGATCAAATCTATTTCCTGTCCACAATGGATGCATGAAAAAAAACTCGAAGAACTAAAGTTTGAAAATAGCTACAGCCAGCTCCCCGATATCTTTTACAGTCGCCATACGACTAGCCCGTTAAGCAATCAACATCTCATCAGCTTTAATACAGCGGCTGCCGAACTCATTGGCATAGACCCTGAAGAATCAAAACGAAAAGATTTCCCAGACATCATCAGCGGTGCAAAACATCTCGAAGGTTTTGACCCCTTAGCGATGTGTTACTCCGGCCATCAATTTGGTCACTATGTACCCCGTCTTGGTGATGGACGCGCCATTCTCCTGGCAGAGGTTAAAACAGATTCGGGTGACAAATGGGATTTACAGGTAAAAGGCGGAGGCCCAACGCTTTATTCTCGCGGTAGTGATGGCCGTGCTGTTTTGCGCTCAACCATCCGTGAATATTTATGCAGTGAAGCCATGCATGGACTAGGCATAGCAACAACGCGTGCGCTCTGTATTATTGGCAGTGACCATGAAGTCTATCGAGAACAAATAGAAACCGGTGCACTGTTATTACGCATGTCACCCAGTCATGTTCGCTTTGGTTCATTCGAATATATGTATTACAACCAACGGTTCGACGATCTCAAGCAGCTGGCTGATTACGTGATCGAACAGCATCATGCTGATTTCAAAGAGCTTGATGAACCTTATCTTGCGCTGCTCAAGCTGGTAATTAAATCGACCGCTGAACTGATTGCACAATGGCAATCGGTGGGCTTTGCTCATGGCGTGATGAATACCGATAACATGTCGATACTCGGTTTGACGCTGGACTACGGCCCTTATGGATTTCTCGATCAATACAATCGTGATTTCATTTGCAACCACTCTGATCACGAAGGTCGATATGCTTTCAACAAACAACCTGATATAGGCCTGTTTAATGTCAGCTGCCTGGCGCAGGCACTTTTACCCCTGCTGGACGACGACCCGGACCGCGCCGTTGAAAAAGCAAAAAACGAATTACAAAAATACCAGCAATATTATGTCGACAGCTATTCCAGTTTAATGCGAAATAAACTGGGGCTGTATGAAGACAAAATTGAAGATAAAGCCTTAGTCTCACAATTACTCAACATCATGCACGATAACCACGTTGATTACACGATGCTGTTTCGTCAGCTTTCACAGGCACCGAGTGATGAATATGAAAATAACATCCGCGACTTATTTATAAACCGCGAAGCCTGTGACTTATGGCTGCATAAATACAAGCAACGCATCACTGAAGAAAACACCGATGCTATTGAACGCAGCAAGCTGATGAAGCAGGTCAACCCTAAATATATTCTAAGAAATTATATGGTGGAAATAGCCATTAGAAAGGCCAGCGATAATCAGGACTATTCTGAAATTGATGTACTGCTTAACTTATTGCAAAACCCGTTTGAAGAACATGATGATTTAACCCATTATGCAGGCCACCCACCAGAATGGGCGCAACAGATTTCTGTGAGTTGCTCTTCTTGAAAATTGAATTCAGCATATAGAGGACTAAAGGTGTTCCCCGGAAATTGGCCTCCACTGATCTACCAAACGACCAAAATATTTTATCTCATCAGTAGTATCACCTTTAGTTTCTTCGTATAACAACCATTCCTGCACTTTGGCTGCTTCCTCATGCGTGATGGCATGGCTCATGAAACACACTGGCCCAGTATTATAGGTAACGTTAAAACTGGCTGACTGATAAGCCTCATCCAGCTTTGCGGCTATCGCTCTATCGTGTGTTTTGACAAGATCAATAATCGACTGGAAATCTGTTGGTAGTATATGCATTTCTGGTAATGATGATGCCATGGTTGCTCCTTACGAGTGATGCGGCCTGCATTAAAGATTAGCACGATCTGGCTCAACTGCTGCAGCCAGTTTGTGATAAAAAATACCCACATATCGCCTTTTTTTGATGTGATAAATAATCAAAACCCACTTCATCGGTTCAAGAAATAATAATACCAGCCACCAGAATAAAAGCATGTTGAGCGTATACAGACTAATGGCAGTCACCAGGGTGAACGGGATATACCAGAAAGGTTCCAGCCTGTTGCCTATTCTGAATACATTACAAAACAGGAAAAAAGACAGGCCCAGGTACAGAGGAACCCAGAACAGGCTTTTATCGGGTAACTGATTAAAAAGAAAAACTGAAAGCACACAGAGAAAAATAATAAAACTGCTATCTATCAAGTTAAACCGGAACCCAGGTTCTATCTGGATTTTAAATGTTAGCCACTTCACGAATCAGTTTTCCATTGTTATCAAATTCGAGCGTTGTTCTAGCAAACTTACCGCCGAAATTTCGAACGGCAATATCATTGACCTGAATGCACACGCCATTTTCAGTTTTATCGACACCGGTAATATAAAAGGCGCGGGTAATGTCTTTCATATCCTGGTAGACGCGACTTTTCTCAGCCAATACCCGTACGGCTTCATCTTCTGCTTCATATCGAATTTGTTTTTTCTTATTGCCGGTCAAACCATTGTAAATATAGGCAAGCAAGCCCTGTTCATCTTCAACCAGCACATAAAACTCAAAGGGATTGAGGCTACTGGGTATGGCAAACAGAGCATCTAACTGACGACGGACTTTTCGCTGATAGGCAAGTTTTGACAGAAAATAAACAGCAAAGGCTCCCGGATATAACCAGATTGCGATATTCACCTCATCGAATGCATGCAATACATAAAATAAGGCGGTCAGGGCGAGGGCGACACTGTCGATAAAAAACACCGCGTCCAGACTGTAACGTTTTTTTATAAATGGTGACAATAGCGCAATACGGTAGGTATTAAACCAGTCCAGCAGGACATGAATATATAGGCCAGCCAGCACTGCCAAATAGACTTCCACCTGCCACCATTCACCCAGTGGCATCAGTATAACCATGCTCAACAACAAGGCATACAGCGGCGCCAGAATAACGGAATGCGTAATTCCCTGATGATGTTTCAAATAAAAACGCTTGCCCAGGACCATGAAAATGACGTCCAGGTCGGGGAATACACTGCCAGCAATAAAAGCAAAACCCACCAGCGGCTGATCTTGTATTACCGCTACCAGCATGCCCGCACCACCAATCAAGGCGTGATGAACTATATCCACATACCCTCCAGCAGGCTAAAACTGCGGTCTAAATAGTCAAAGTGTGACCATAATAATCAAATTATCATCACTGATATATTGAGAAAATCACACTATCGTGTATAACATGGCATATACAGTGAATTTTGTAGGGTAATTATCGCTACTTTGGGCATAAATACTTGGCAATTTTAAAAAAACCGTTTCATTATAAGAAGAAT
>JAGLQT010000228.1 GCA_023136715.1 Gammaproteobacteria bacterium
ATGCTGGATATGGGCTTTATTGCGGATGTGAAGGCGGTGCTGAAAACTGCCCCGAAAAAACATCAGACCCTGCTATTTTCTGCCACCATGTCGCAACCGGTCATAAAACTGGCAAATCAGCTATTAACCAAACACGAAGTGATTAGCGCAGCCAAACAAAATGCCATTGCCGATACCGTCGAGCATGTGGTCTATCCCGTGGAAGAACGCCGCAAGGCAGAACTGTTTGTCGATCTAATTGAACAGCACAACTGGTTCAAGGTACTGGTTTTTACCAGCACCAAGGCACAGGCCGACGAATTAATGAACAGCCTGAAATTGGTCGGTATTAAAGCCGCGCTCTGTCACGGTGATAAAAGTCAGGGTTCACGCCGTCGCGCCATCGCAGATTTCAAGGCCGATAAAGTGCAGGTGTTAATTGCGACAGAAGTTGCCGCTAGAGGCCTGGATATTCAGGGTCTGGAGCATGTAGTTAACTTCAATCTACCGTATCTGGCAGAAGATTATGTACACCGCATTGGCCGTACTGGTCGAGCTGGCAGCAAAGGTCAGGCCATCTCGTTTGTCAGCAGGGAAGAGGAGCGATCGCTGAATAATATTGAGAAACTCATTGGAGAACGCATTAAACGGATCAAAATGCCGGGCTACGCAGTGGGTAGTCGAGAAACGCTGTTAGATACCGTGAAAAGAAATAAACGTCCGGCACGAACTAACAAAGCTAGCCAAACCAGGATCGGCAGCAAGGGTGGAACCGCTAAAGCCGGTAAAAAGAAAAAAAGGTAAGCGGTGGGACTTAGAGTGTGAGCAGATTACCAGTAACGAACTCGACCGACATCCAGATGAACAAAGTTAGAGCTGGAGTAATAACCAACCCCGCCGCCTTTTAGTGAAATTGCGGCTTTATGTAGCTGCTTGCTATCGAAACCTGGCATGCGGACATCAATGGCTTTTCCGAGCATGTGATAGCTGCGTTTGGCGACACCTGAACTTCTCTTGTTTAACATCTCATTGGTTGCTGGCGAACGGTAACCCGAAATTACATGAAATTCTCCCTGATGCCCAACTTTTGTCTGCAACTGGTGTAACAGATCGAGTAATTTAGGATCCATAGGGCTGGCAAGACCGGCCCGATGATCCCTCATTAACCAGCTTATTTCCTCGATACCATCATCAAGATATTTCCCATCAGACCAAAAGGCAGTGGAAAGTTTTTCACCGGTATGGGTGTTGTAGAAAGACAGCTCACGGTCACGCACAGGAACAGCTGACGCGATAGCGCCGGGGGCAGCCAACGCCATTGCCATACCAGCAACGGAAGTCAGGAACCCCCTGCGGGACAACTCGACACTATTATTCTCTTCAGGTTTTTTAGGCATAACACTTCTTATTGGTTATTTATTAACCATTATATGGGGTGTTTATGACAAATTTAAAGGTTTTTTATCAGGAATTTTGTACCAAAGACCCAGTTCACACATATTTATCTTCGCTAATTATCGAATAAGCTATTCAGGCTTGCATCCCGACCATAAATATCATCCCTGAAGTTCAAGTGGCCATCCTGATCTACCCAGGCAGTCCAGTAGACCAGATAAATTGGAACCGCAATGGGTAAGATCACGCTCTGGTTGCCCGCCAGAAAGATATTCGCCAGTATTTCTTCCTCTTTCTGTTGGCTGTCATCGTTCAACAAATAGGCTGCCAGTCGCACCGGATCTTTTACCCGGATACATCCTGAACTGAAGGTACGAACAATCCGGTCAAACAGGTGTAAGTCCGGTGTGCCATGCAGATAAATATCATAGGGATTGGAGAATAGAAATTTGACCATGCCCAGAGAGTTTTTTGGGCCTGGCTCCTGGCGTAACCAGTAAGGAAAATGATCTTTGCCCATTTTGACTACTTTGTTCCAGTTCACCGTTTGTGGGTCAATCTCCTGGGCGTTTTCCCAGCCCCTGAATAGCTTGATCGATTTTTTTGCAAAAAAGGAAGGATCACGCATCTGCTTCGGGATAATGTCCTTCAGGGCCAAATTCGTCGGAATTGTCCAGTAGGGATTGTATTTCATCTGACTCACCAGACCGGAAAAACTGGGAGTAGAGCGGAAGGAATTGCCAATGATGACCGGCATGCTCAGCACTGATAAATCGTTCTCCATGATATGAATCTCAAACCCGGTCATATTGACCATAAGGTATCTTTTTTCCAGCGTGCGAGGCATCCAGCGCCAGCGCTCCATGTTGATGCTAATCTGCCTGATCCGTTCACTAACCGTGATATTCAGAGCCCGCCGCGTTTGCGGCCCCACATGACCGTCAACCGTCAAACCATGCCTAAGCTGAAAACGTTTAACGGCTTCAGCAAGTCCATAATCAAATATATCCATGTCAGGAAAAGAATCCTCGACCCGGTCACCAGTGATTTCCAGTCGCTGCCTTAATTGCAGTACCTGTTTATGCTGTGCGCCAGCTCGAAGAGTCGGGCCATTTTCAAATCGTTGCCATCCGCCTTTTTGTTCAAGCTCACGCAAACGATGTAATTCTGTTTTTAATAAATGATAACCGGAATGCTGAGGAGGTAGCTTTTCAAGTAATGGTTCTATGGTTTTTTTACCGGATACAGTGCTAAACAGGCTGCCAACATCCAGAGGTTTATTTTCAATATGCCAGTCGATATCCATATCGAGTGGATTGTACTTGCCCGAATAAACATGACTGCTATAACGAAAGAGGGCTGCTGACAAAAACAGGTCGAGCCGGATAGAGGCATCCACTCCACTTAGAGCCCAGTACTTCCTTATTTCTTTAAGGTAATAATCAGAGGGTTTCAGCCCTTCAGCCTCAGCATGGATAATAATATGCAATAAATCAAAAGCACGATGTAGTCGCCCATTGGCATCAGACCACAGGGATTGATACTTGCGTTCGCTATAAAAATCTACAACAGCTAGCTCATCCAGTTCCGGCAGCTGTTCCGGGTTACTTTGCAGCAAGTTTTCAAGATGACGTGATGACTGTTCCTGCCATGAAATATCTGCCTGAGCGCCAGCGGAAAACAGCATGCATAACAGGAAAAAAAGCCTCGTGATAGAGAAAAAACCTGTTGTGAATAAAAATTTCAATGAAATGCGGCCCATGCCTAATGATAACAATATTTGGGGTCAGGACGCGGTAACTCGAGTCTAATTTATGAGTCCCAACAGGCCTATTGGTTTATATATGAGGGCTTACAGAAAAAATTCAAGCTAAATATAACGTTTATCCCTTTTGCTTACCGTGGCTTAAGGTCTCAAAAGCGGCGGTGCTAATGACAATCAATCCACCAGTAATGGTTCTCCATTCAGGTATTTCTGTAAGGAATAGTGCTGCGAAAAGGGTGCCGTAAACTACCTGTATGCAGGCAACCAGGCTTACTGTCTTTGCTTTCAGGTGTA
>JAGLQT010000229.1 GCA_023136715.1 Gammaproteobacteria bacterium
CAGGATCGATGTTTTAGTGTCTGCGTATGAAAATTGGGCGCTCATCGAAATTAAAGATACGGGCTGTGGAATGTCTGATGATTTTATAAAAAATCAGCTATTTAAACCCTTTAAGACTACCAAGGGTGAGAGGGGTATGGGAATAGGGGTCTATGAGGCCAGAGAAATCATTTCGTCCTTAGGTGGTTACATAGAAGTACTTAGTGAGGTTGGAAAAGGGACGACTTTTATAGTTCGTATTCCAATCAAAGGATAATAGTGTAAAATATTTCGACGATCATGCTGTTTTGTGGTAAATAATATATATGTCTATAAAGAATAATAAGTTGCTTATAGTTGAAGATGATCCTGGTTTGCAAAGTCAAATCAGGTGGTGCTTTGAAGATTACGATGTCTTACTAGCGGAGGATCGTGAAAGCGCTCTTGAGCAGGTAAGGCAACATAAGCCTGCTGTGGTCACTTTGGATCTTGGTTTGCCTCCAGAGACAGACAATACCTCTGAAGGTATGGCAACGCTTAAAGGTATCTTAGAAATTGAACCTAATACAAAGGTTATCGTGGTAACAGGGCAGGATGAAAAAGAGAATGCGGTTAAAGCTGTGGGACTGGGAGCTTATGATTTTTATTCCAAGCCCTTCCAGCCTGAAATTATGAGCCTTATTGTAGGGCGTGCATTTAGACTCCTTGAGCTAGAGCATGAGAACAAAAGATTACACAACTCCTCAAGTCATGAGCACTTTAATGGAGTTATTGCCTGTAGTTCTCAGATGCAAAGCGTGTGTAAGGCCGTTGAAAAAGTTGCTCCCTCAGATGCGACCGTCCTGTTACTGGGAGAAAGTGGTACGGGTAAAGAAATTTGTGCCCGAGGTCTGCATGTAAAAGGAAGAAATAATAAGGGTAACTTTGTTGCAATAAACTGTGCCGCAATACCTGATAACTTATTAGAAAGTGAATTGTTTGGTTATGAGAAAGGCGCTTTTACCGGGGCTGTAAAGCAGACGAAGGGGAAGATTGAACATGCTGATGGAGGTACGCTATTTCTCGATGAGATGGGAGATTTGCCGATTGCTCTGCAAGCAAAATTATTAAGATTTCTGCAGGAGAGAGTTATTGAGCGTATTGGCAGTCACACGCCGATCCCGGTTAACGTGCGAATAGTGTGTGCGACACATCAGAATTTGAGAGAAAAAATAGAAAAAGGTGAATTTAGAGAAGATTTATTTTACAGGATTAGTGAAATTCCAATCGAGATTCCACCATTAAGAGATCGAGAGGGGGACGTGGTTTTACTGGCTAAATATTTTTTTAATGAATTTAATGAACATCATGGTGGAAAGCTAAAAGGTTTTAGTAAAGATGCACTTTCATCCATGGAATCTTACGCATGGCCAGGAAATGTGCGTGAGTTGCAAAATAGAATAAAGCGGGCTGTAATCATGTCTGATGAGAAATATATAACGGCAGCAGATCTTGAATTAGATACAGCGCCCGCTGAAAGAATGAATTATAATTTAAAAGATATCAGAGAAAAAGTAGAGCGTCAGGCAATTATCCGTGCCATATCGCATGTAAATGGAAAGATTGCACCAGCTGCAGAATTGCTCGGGGTAAGCCGTCCGACCTTGTATGACCTGATTAATAAACTGAATATCAAGTACTGAAAATTAGACTTATTTATTGAAATCGGTCTTTTAATAATTTGCAGTACAAGATTTCATATGACGCATACTGATTTAGTCCGAATGTTGGATTAGATCGCTGTTGCTGAACAGTTTCACCATGATACATTTTTACTCGTAGTGGCTTCATTCCTCTATTAATGAGATCGTTGTACAGATCGTCAATAACCCGTTTTCTGTCCATAAACTCCTGATCGGTGTCACCTGAGCCGATTGTGGTAACAAAGTCAGCTTGAGAATCTATAACGCGGCCAATACTGCTTATATAACGGGGTATATCAGTATATGCCCTGGGTTCCAGTCGATATGCCGTTATCAGCGTTCTAGGTTCAAGCATGTTATTTGCAATTGATTCAGCGACCTCTTCAAGCCCAATGTACACATCTTTGTTAATTGCATGTACATTTTGCTGGCTAGCATTGAGTTGTTCATATGCCGTTTTCATCTTTATATCATTATCTATCAGAATAATGTCATTTACCTGAGACTGAATAGTGCTTAACTGTACAGGAGAATTTTTTATTGTATGATTAATTGAAATATGTGGTGTGACGTGAGTTGCAACACGATCTCGTATGCCTATTGAGCTGCCTGTTGAGAGTTGAAAATACTCTGGCTCAATGGTTAATAGCCCAAGTAGTTTTAGTATCTGTATGACTCGGATAGTGTCAGCGTTGTTGAGTCTTACAGCCATATTTTGCCCCAGATTTGGCTGTGCCTTTATAGCGCTAGAGATCGCCATGTTTAAGAATTCATCTGACTTGTTGATATCAACTGTGCTCAGAGGAATAGACCAGCCATTAAAAATTTCACAACTCGCAGCAAGATTAGCGCAGGCAAATAATTTACTGGAAATAGGTGATGGATCTGTAGCATCGATTAAGTTGTTACTAGTTAGAAGTTTTAATATATTATCGCCAAGAATGGATGCGCGTTTCTCATTGATAAAATTATTATAATTGCTAAATAGAGGTGCAATAGTAGCGCCAGTGCTGGATTGAAATAAATCTATCAGCGCTTTTAATTCGTATGAATATCCTTCAATGGCTAGCTTTAAAATTCCGTCTTTCGTCAGGCGTTCATTATTTGACATATATAACTCAAAATACAATATTCGATAGTAGTTTTCTAAAAATGTTATCTCTAGGAAGACAGCTTATTATTCATCGAGGCTGAGTGCTGATCGTAACGGTTCCAGATAAGATTCGTAGTGCTTCCATTTATCAATAGAGCTGGTATAAATGGGCTTATTGACCTGATCATAACTGGCGGTCCTGACGACACGGTCAGAATCATAATAACGCAGGCACTGCTCGTCCCATTCCAGACCGCAGTAATCAATCATCCTACGCGACACTTCTTCGGTGTTACGAACCAGATCCTCGTACTCAACTTCAAGGAAAGGGATTTTGTCTACATCTCGATAATGGTTCATTAGACGTTTGTAATCGGAATAATACTTGCCGAGATCTTCCAGGTTATAGGCATAATCATGGTACCCGGCGAATGCCTGAAAGTAGATTGACAGACAGGTATCCATCGGGTTACGAACGCAATGAATGATGCGCGCATCCGGGAATAGCATCCTGATGAATACAACATGATGGAAATTTTGCGGCATTTTATCTGTCAGGATACTGATGCCTGCCGGTATGTTCTTAGTAAATTCTTCGAATGCAACGAGCGTCTGTTTGATTTTGTCTGGCGTTAAACGCGTTAAACATTCCGGATATGTGCCGCCTATGCCCTCCATGGAAGGGAGCTTTTTTACCAGTGATGGGATCTCGTGGCGCTCATCTCCCGCCCACACTTGAGGATGGCTTGCAATTATCTGTTCCACCAAACTGGTACCTGAACGAGGCATACCGACAATAAAGACAGGTCGTATGTGATTTGAAGTGTCGATTTCACGTGATTGTTTAGCGAGTGTAGTTATCTCTGGGCTGATTAATTGGTTGATATACTCAGTATTCCTGGCGTGGTCATAAACACAGGGTCTCAGGTCATTGGCCTTCTGAATGGCTTCAAAAGCGGATTGATAGTTGTGTAATCGGTCATGTAATCGACCTAGCGTAAACAGTACATCTCGGCGGTATGAAGCCCCCAAATCTGTCCTCTCCAGAGCTTCATTGATGCTTGCTATTGCTTCTTCGCATTCGTTAAATTTATGGCACAAACGCCCAAAAACATTTACAACGGTAGCCGGGACTCTGCCATTTACTATTGATGACCTGACTATCTGGTGAGCTTCTTCGTATCTGCCCATTTTCTCAAATATGTTCGCCTTTGTTCCAAGTATTTTTGCGTCATCTGGCACGTCCGCAGAGAGAAGATCTAGTTCTTCCAGGGCGTCCTCATATCGCGCAGCACTGGCAAGTGAAATCACCTTGAAAAACTGGGCCACTTCGTTACCTGGATCAATATCCAAAGCCCTGTTACAGCATTCAATGGCTTGTTTTGGCATGCCATATTCAGAGTATAAGCTAGCTAGCTCTCCAAGAACTTCTAAGGGGGCATTGGTATTATCGAGGGCCTGTCTTAAGTAAGTAATTGCTTGTGCATAATCGCCTTGCCGTTCCAGAATGTCTGCAATGTGTTTGTATGAGAAGACGTAATCTGGATGGTCTTTGATGATGTTTACCAGTAATTCAAAAGCTTCATCGTTCCTGCCAAGGTTAATAAGACAGGCTGCATATGCGTCTTTTGCATGATAATTTTCTGGCGCACTGGTTAGTAGTGGCTGCAGGATTGAAAGAGCTTCTTCATTACGTTCCTGAGTGGATACAGATTTTGCCAGGCCAACGGTGGCTTCCTGATTGAATGCATCCCGTCCTAATGCTTTTTTATAGGTGTCTTCTGCTTCCTGGTATTTTCCCAGTGCGTATTTTGCATTGCCCAGATTAACTAAAGCATCGACACTGGTTGGCATTAACGCAATTGTTTTCTCTCCCCAGTGTTCGGCTTCATTAAATCGTTTTAATTGGCCGGCAAGGCCAGTAATAAACAATAAAGCTTCCTCATATTCAACATCACGCTCTACCGCCTTCAGGGCGCTGTCAAAAGCGGCTACGTTTTGCCCTGTACGTTGCTGTAGATGAGCTTTGGTTAAGTAGGCTTCTACATAGGAGTCATCCAGTTCGATGGCTTTGTTGGCGCATTTAAGGGCTTCATCGATTTCACCGACTTCGCCATTGAGTGCAGCCAACGTCAACCAATACTCCTCATTATTGTTATCTAGATTGCAGAGCTCTGAATACAGAGATTTCGCTTCATCAAACTGGTTACTTATCAAACAGGCATGTGCCCGCTCAGCCAGGTTTGCAATTGAGCTATCATTCATTTATCGGTCTCCGGTCAAATATCAGGTGCATTATTCTAGTGGGGGGCTATATTAGCAGGTTAATAAGGGGGATTTAGTATTCGGACTAGAAGATTTTGTAAAATTAATAATAGTAATGAGGTTAAACACTTATTAGTGTCTATTACAATAATAAGGCGTGTATTAGAAATGATAAAGCTTATAAAATGCAACAATTATTAATGTATCATTATTTTCTAATATAAAAAACATGTTTTTGAATTAGAGAAATATTGTTGATAGCCTGTCTGATTAATATTTATATCATATAAAACATATAGATAGGGTGGGGTGGCTAGGAAATGTAATAAATCTTGATTACTTTCGTTTTTTTTTACACTAGCTTATTAACCCCATAAATCACATATAAATTAAAAAAACATAAGAAAAAACAATTAGATAAGGCATTTACTTATCTAGATATGTAGATTTTTTCTTGTCGAGATCGTTTACACTAAATAATCCAGGGAATTAAGTGTATATTTATAATCCTTATAACTACTTGATAGTTAGTTATAAATCTTAGTTGGCACATGGTTTGCATTAGTTTTATACAGACGCATTAGTTGTGTCTACAATCAATTTACAAATTTGAGGTATTAAAAATGAAAAGATCCTTACTAGCAACAGCCGTTGCTTTGTCATTAGGTGTAGCTGCTACTGCTGATGCGGGTACTGCTGGTTTAACTGGCGTATGGACAGGTACATACTCTTTTGCAATGTTCTCACCAGGTGGTGGCCCTGTTGGCGTCCCAACTGCTCCTCAGGTTTGGAGCTGGGATTTTAATGCAGGCACTATAAGCATTGCTAACACCACTACTTTCTATGCATCTGTATGGACAGCACACGATGTGACTTTCGTCGATCAAGGTGATGGCACATACGGTACTGGTGCAGGTGTAGCTAACATGTTCTTTGACTGGAGTGTTAACACAAACCTTCCTGTTGATGCAATGTGGGATGTGACAGATAACGGTGACGGTTCTATGACTGTAGCTTCTGTTTCTACAACAATCCTAGCTACTTCACCTGCATTCCCTGGCTTCCACCCAACCTTCACAGGTAGTCTGGGTGTTGCTGCAGTTCCAGTTCCTGCTGCTGTTTGGTTGATGGGCTCTGGTCTGATCGGTCTGGTTGGTGTTGCTCGCCGTCGTCGCAGCTAATAACCTGGTTATTAGTTGTATCTGAGGGAAACCTCGGATAGACAAAAAAGGCCTCGTCGTAAGACGGGGCCTTTTGTTTTACATTTATAATAATTTATTTAAACTCGTGGGTTTTATCGGGAAATGTATGATGACTCATCATTCACCAATACGAACACACTTATCACTGGGATTTTAAATTGGACCTTTCTAGACTGAAAAAAGCAGAAATGTTGCTCGGGAAGGGTAAGCTGAAAGAAGCAGAAAGCCTGCTGCTCAAATTCGTCAATAAACACAAGCAGGTTAAGGAAGCCTGGATGATGCTGGCTTCTATTTATGGTCAAACCGGGCGTTATGACCAGGTGGTTGCAGTCTGTAACAAAGTGGTTGCTCTCAATCCTGATGATCCCATGGCTCGTTCTTTGTTAGGTAGCGCCTATGTATTTCTAAATCGACACGAGGAAGCAATCGAACACCTCCAGCTAGCACAAAAACTGGTGCCAGGAAATCCGGGCATCATGAATAATCTGGCCAATGCTTTTTATGCGATGGGCAAAACAGCGGAGGCCGAAAGCTGGTACAGGGCAACGCTTGGTGTTGATGAGAATCATCCGCAGGCCAATTTTGGTATGGGCAATTGCTGCCTGGCGCAAAGTTTATGGGGAGAAGCTGTTCAGCATTATCTAACAGCCTATAACGCCATGTCAGATAATTATGAGATTAATATGAGCCTGGGCAAGGCTTATGTGAATCTGGCCAGGCTTGATGAGTCGATGGAGAGTCTGCACAGGGCGGTCAAATTAACCAGGCAACCGTCTAATGCTTATTATGGGCTTGCACATACTGCACTGCTGAAAGGTAGCCTTGAAGAAGCTCAGGGTTACATCGCGCAATCGCTACAGCATCAACCGGATAATGTTGATGCGCGAGCAGAGCAGGCGGAAATCCAGTACAGGATGGGCAATATCGAAGAAGCACATAAACAGGTTCGTGAGCTGGTCGATAATGAGTTGATATTTCCTGCTGTCGTCTTAACGTGGTCAAACCTCTGTCGGCATTTTGGGGAATGTCCCGAAGTCATAGAACATGCACAATCATTGCTGGCAAATGAAAGAGTAGCTAAATCCGACAAGGTTTCGTTGTACTACAAGCTGGGTAAGCTTTACGATATGAGCGGTGATTTTGATCGAGCATTTTACCATTATGATCAGGGAAACCATCTCATACCCAATGATTTTGATCGTAATTATCATGCCGCGATGATCACTAATCTGATAGAAAATTTCCGCAAGGATAAAATTGAATCTTTACCGCACACCAGCTGTACCGATGAACGTCCTGTTTTTATTATAGGAATGCCACGCTCTGGTACCAGCCTTGTGGAGCAAATACTATCCAGCCACCCGGATATTTTTGGGGCCGGTGAATTGAATGATATTAAGGAGCTTGTATGTCAGGCGCTTGCTGACACGGTATCATCCGATGAGCTTAATCGTTTCGGTGCTTTCAATGTAAAAAAACTCGATGAACTGGCGGAATCTTATTTGGCTAAAATTGGTGAAATGGGTGGAATAGCTAAGCGAGTAACAGACAAGATGCCTGCCAATTTTATCTGGTTGGGATTTATCCAGCAGCTTTTTCCAAATGCGCGGATTATTCACTGTCAACGAGACCCCAGGGATTCCTGCCTGTCAATTTTCTTTCAGGAGTTTAGTCGGGGAGGTCATCAATATGCCAACGATTTGGGCGATATAGCATCCTACTACAGTGAATACCAGAGATTGATGGCACACTGGCAGAGTGTTCTGAAGCTTCCAGTGATAGAGGTAAAATATTCAGAACTGGTGGCTGATTTTGAAGGAGAGGTGCGTAAGATGATCGATTTTCTTGATCTGGACTGGGATGAGCGTTGCCTGGATTTTCATAAGTCTGAACGTACTACCGCTACAGCCAGCTGGGATCAGGTGCGGCAGTCCGTTTATACAAAATCACTCGACCGTTGGAAGCACTATCGCAATCATCTAAAACCATTACTGGATCAATTTGGTGATGATGACCAGGTAAAAGACTGGATTCCTGCACCAACAAAAATACATTTATAATTCCAGATTTCAATCTCTCTGAATGCTAACGTTTTTGTACATCTATGGCTAAATCAACGACACACCCGAAGCTGGTAAAAGCGCAGATGCTGGCGCAATCAGGAAAATACAACGAAGCCCTTGTCCTGCTAGATAAAGTCTGCAAAAAGGATAAACGCAATGCTGATGCCTGGTTTATGCAGGGAACAATACTGGGTAATACTGGTCGTCCTGATAATGCGATACATTGCTTGCAAATGGCGATTAAGCTTAGGCCAAATCATGCGCTTAGTTATTTCAATCTTGGCAACGCACTGAGTAGCCAGGGGAAATTTGCCGAAGCTGCCGTCATGTTTTCAAAGGCGTTGTCACTCGGTATGAAAAATCCTGAAATTCTTCGCGCCCTAGCCAGGGCAGAAGTAAACAGCGGGCGGCCGAAGCAGGCCATTCCAGTATACAGAGAGTACCTGCAGTTCGAGCCGGGTAATCCGGACGTTCTGGGTAATCTTGCAGCCTGTCATTTCCATATTGGTGAACTTGATGATGCGGTAAAAATATATAAGCTGGCTCTGGATGTGCGTCGTGATGTGCGATATCTAAATGGCCTGGGCGCGTCTCTCTGTCAGCAGGGATTGTTTGAAGAGGCTGTCGATGTGCAGCGTGAGGCCATACAGCTACAGCCAGATAATATGATCGCCCACTCCAACCTTCTATTGAGTCTGAATTATCTGCCGAACCTGTCAGCGCAAGCACGGTTTGATGAGCATCGTGCATGGTCGAAAAACAGGCATGTGAATAATCGCGAGATAGAGATAGAGGCGTGTGAAGTTGAGCCGGAGCGTAAACTGAGGGTAGGTTATGTCTCACCAGATTTTCGTACTCACTCTGTGGCCTATTTTTTTGCACCGTTGCTGCAGCACCTCAATGCAGAACATGTCGATACATGGTGTTATGCAACATCACCCCGAACAGATGAAACCACAAGGCGGTTACAGGGTATGGCTGGTCACTGGCGGGATATTAGTGGGCTCGATGATGCTAAGGCGATTGATCAGATCCGTTCAGATAAAATAGATATTCTGGTTGATCTTGCTGGGCACACAGCGGGTAACCGTTTAACCATATTTACTGCTAAACCTGCACCGGTACAATTGACATGGTTAGGTTATCCAACTACAACTGGTTTGTCTGAAATCGACTACCGTCTAACAGATGCCGTGGCAGACCCTTCGGGGCAGGAAAAATATTACACCGAAAAACTCAATCGTTTATCCGGCTGTTTTCTGTGTTACGAGCCGTTTAGTGGTAGCCCGGATGTAGCGCCGCCTCCAATGCTTGAAAACGGTTTTGCCACTTTTGGTTCTTTTAATAATCTTGCCAAAATCAACGAAGATGTCATTTCTACGTGGTCATCGTTATTACAGTCAGTACCCAACTCTCGTTTGCTTATCAAAAATCCTTCCCTGACGGATCCTGCTACAGCACAACGTTATTTATCCCGGTTTGAGCAATATGGAGTCTCTAAGGATCGCATTGAATTGCTGGGTCTTGCGCCGACGACTGAAGATCATCTAAATACCTATAAACGCATTGATGTCGCGCTTGATACCTTCCCATACAATGGTACAACAACCACTTGTGAAGCATTACACATGGGGGTTCCTGTAGTCGCACTTGCGGGCGAGTCGCATGCGGGGCGAGTTAGCGCCAGTTTATTATCAACGCTTGGACTGGAGGAACTCATCGCCAGTACCCTGGAAGACTATATTAATATTGCCGGGAAAATGGTCGGTAATCAGAAGCACTTATCTGAATTACGAGAAACTTTACGTACACGCATGGCAAATTCGCCGCTTAGTGATGGTAAAGCCTTCGCCAAAAAAATGGAACAGACTTACCGTGCAATATGGCAGGAGTATTGTTCATCCAGAGCGTAGACTGATCTGTCGTCCAGCTTGCCTTATTGATAATGGAAAGCTTTGATGTAAGGCTCAAGTATGGGCAGAGCTGTTTGTAGCTGGTTTTCATAATTGTGCCATCGACCAATGGCTCTTGCATAGATAGGGGATGTTATGGCGCTGTAACTCGGTGTTCTCACGTCGCGTTTACGAGCATGTTCAAAGTAATTTAGAACTGTGTCATTCCATTCTTCACCAGTAAACTCGATTAATTTGCGTGCTTCAGTTTCCAAATCGGCGACCATATCCTCATAGCGTATTTCCAGAAACTGAAGCCCCAGAACTGACTGATAATGTGCCAGTAAATCCATTACTGCTGCATAAAATCGTGAACTTTGTTCAAGAGACAGAAAATTGACCATCGACTGGTTTAGCATGAATGGTTGCATAAAGCAGCTGAGGCAGCAATCGCGTGGGTCACGTAACACTACAATGATACGCGCATCGGGGAACAGCCTGTAAACCATACCTAGATCGATAATGTTGAGTGGTAGTTTATCCAGAAGTCTTTTGCCATCTTCAGGCATTCCAATCATGGCGTCGACCAGTGACCAGTAATGAGTCCTTAGTTTTACCAGGTCATCTGCATTTAAGCTGCCAAGGTCTTCCGGGTAGCGAAAAGGACGCTTTAGTAACATGGGTAATTCGCTAATGAGGCGGCTCAGGATGGGCTGTTCATCGCTTGGTATAATCGTATCGAGGGAGGCAAGCACCTGTTCAGTTAAAGTTGTACCTGATCTTGGGAAACCAACCAGAAATATTGGTGATGGTTTATCATCTTTTAATACGGTGTTATTCCAGTTTTCCGTGGCGGAATGAGTGAACCATTGCAGATGTCTGTTGATCTGATCAAAAATATTATTTTGTGTAGCTTGTGCAGGTGAAACCGTTTTTGCTAGCGCCATATTGCCAGCATCAAAAGAACGATATGCAGCAGCATAGTTACCCATGCGATCCAGTACATCACCGAGTTCTGCAGCCAGAGTCGCAACCTGCAGGGGAGGCAGGTTTTTTTTCAATTCCGCAGAAAGTCGAACCCGGGCATTTTCAAGATTGCCTGCGCGTTTATCCAGTTTTGCAATAATTAAATTAGCGCGCACGTGACCGGGATTTATCTTAAGTGCTTTTTCTGCTTCACTGCGTGCTTCTTCTAACTGGTAGATATGTTCAAGTGCTACGGCAAGATGACAATGGATGTTGGCGTCGGATGGATCATATTGCAGTGCATTCCGACAGGCATCTACCGCTTCGTGGTACTGGCTTGTTGCCACAAGGGCAATGATCAGATTCCTGTGAGCCTCTATGTTGTCTGCTTTTAGCTGAATGGCATGGCGAAAATTTGTAATTGCAAGATTAGTCCAGCCTTTGCTTAGCCATGCCTGTCCCAGATAGTTATAGGCTTTCTCCGAGTTCGGATTAATTGAAATAGCTCGCTCTAGACAGGATATAGCCGGTTCAACCTGACCGAGCTTCTGCATACATAAAGCCTGCATCAGCCATGCATCATCATCCTGAGGATTTGTTCTTGTTATTTCCTGAAAACAGGCACCGGATTTTTTGTATTCCTGATTCTGGAAAAGTTCATATGCCTGTTTTTTATCTGTCACGGTAGATGGTTTCATGTTGGTCATAGAATAGGTCTGTTGAGATAAGTATCATAGGGTGGAATCATATTGCTAAACAGATTATATAAGAGTTTTACTTCATTGTTCCAAAGGATTATTTTTTACTAATCAAATATTAGTGATGATTTATTCTGCTCCGATATTGCAGCGGTTTTCATAAACGGTATTATGCTAGTCTGTTACAATGGTAATGTTTTTGAATGATCACGCACAACGCATTGTTGTCCAGACTTTACAGATGAGAATTTTTTAAGTGAACTTTAATCCTTTTATAGATATATCAGCAACGAAAAAACAGGTTTTAGCGCTATGCCAACAGGGTGATTTTCTTCAGGCAAAGGAGTTGCTCGATCCTCTTTATCAAAATGGTAGTTTGGATGCGCAAGGTTTTTTTCTTCTGGGTCGCATCAATGGGCAACTAGGTGATTTTGAAGAAGCAGTGAAGTTTTTTCAGGAGACGGTACGACTGCAACCAAATTCGCCAGAGATGCATTTTGCCCTTGGAGTGGGCTTGTCTAAACTGGGGCGTTTTTCTGAAGCGGAAGACTGTTTTAAAACGGTACTGCAATTTGATCCGACGCATCTTCAGGCAATTCTGGAACTCGCAATTGCTGAATTTAGTCAGCAGAAGCTATCTGAGGCAGAAATCCATTTCCAGCAGGCGATTGACCGTGACCCCATGATTCTGAGGGCGCTGATGGGCTTGGGAAGAATTTATCATCAGTTGAGTAAACCCGACTTTGCCATTAATTATTTTAAGCGTGCTCTTGAAATAAATCCAAACATTGTTGATGCGCACTATCATTTGGGTACTATTTACCTGGGGCAGGGGCAGATTGAACTGGCTGAAGAATCGTATAAGAAAGCACAACTAGCGGATCCTATGAATGTTCCCGTACACATGGAAATGGGGCAGTTGTACATGACTACGAACAAAATAGACCTGGCCAGAGAGTCATTTCAAAAAGCTCTGTCGATAGAGCCTGAGAATCTTGATGCCATAGCCTGTGAGGCACAGTTACATGAGCAACTGGGAGATATAAAAGCAGCGCATGACCGGATAATAGCTTATATAAACAAGGGAATCAGACATGTTGGTATTGGTATTCTTTTTGCCAAGATTTGTAGGCATTCGGATAGTTGTGTTGCAGCGGCTAATTATCTGGAGGATCTTCTCAAAGATTCGGAAAGCGCGGCCGGGAAAAACAGCAAAATATATTTTGCTCTGGGCAAGCTTTATGATCATCTTGGTGAGTATGATAAAGCCTTTTCATGCTTCCAGAAAGCTAATGATCAGAAAACCGATACATTCAATAGTATTGAACATGCCGGATGTATTAGTACACTAATCAAGAGTTGTGACTGGAACTTTTTTCTTCAGGCACCACGTTCTACGCAAAAAACAGAACGACCAGTATTTATTGTTGGTATGCCAAGGTCTGGCACAACACTTACTGAGCAGATTTTATCCAGTCATCCTGAAGTTTACGGTGCAGGTGAAATTATAACTTTTCCTAACATAATTATGAGTTTGCCAGGTTACCTCGGAGCGGGGACAGCCTATCCTGATAACTTGAAAAAACTTTCCGTTGATATTCTTGACGCTTTAGCAAGCACTTACCTTGCTGAAATAAACAAGCTCAATGACTCCGCATCTCGGGTGGTAGATAAAACGCTAGCGAACTTTCTGTACCTTGGCCTGATATCCCTGATGTTTCCTAATGCGAAAATCATCCACTGTAAACGCGACCCGAGAGATACGTGTTTATCAATCTATTTCCAGAATTTCGATGAAAGCCATAATTATGCAACACGTCTGGAAAACCTGGGGTTTTATTACAAAGAATATGAACGTGTTATGCAGCACTGGAAAAGCATGATCAAAACCCCTGTTTACGAGGTGCAATATGAAGAGCTTGTGGCGAATCAGGAAAAGATTTCACGTGAATTGATCGATTTCGTCGGCCTTGACTGGGATGAAAGAGTACTGGATTTCCATAAAACAAAACGTAGTGTGGTTACTGCCAGTTATGATCAAGTACGTCAGAAGATGTACACAAAATCAACTCAGCGATGGAAAAATTACGAAAAACATATAGGTTCTTTGGTTAATTCGCTGGATCTATAATTAGTATTTGCTTATCTACTAATTAAGAGTGGTTAATGCGAATTTGCTGAAAGTTTCAGTGTAAAAGTAGCAGATGTGTTGTTGCTCTTTATACCAGCTATTATTTATCAATATTGTTTGAAAATATATAATATAATCTATAAACATTAATTAAATCAGTAGCTTATATGCTATATTAGATGAGGCTGATTTTTGTCCGAGTTGTTTACGGTGGCTTCTGATAGTGTATAATCGCGCACAGATAGAACAAAAATAAGCGGTTTGATTGAGTATAAAAGTGAGTTTGTAGCTCGTATTTCAAAAGTTAAAAAATAATCAAGTTTTCATTCCCCATAAAAAACTAGAGTGTTTTTTCGTTTTAAAGGGCAATAAATACCCTAGTTTTTTACTTGACTTTAGCCTTTATCCAATCCCTAATTAGCCACTGTCTTAAAACTATAATAATTTGTTAACAAAAATAACCAACGGTAACGAGGGTAAAAAAATGAATCGTGTTTCTAAGGGCTTGCTTTCATTAGCAATTTTAGGCCTTGGGGCGACGCCAGTCGTCTCATATGCAACCAATGGATACTTTTTAATTGGCTTTGGTGCAAAGTCCAGAGCTATGGGTGGGGCAGGTGTTGCCTATGGACAGGATGGATTGGCGTCTGCCATAAATCCAGCAACGATGGCCGATGTCGGTGATAGATTTGATATTGGTGGTGAATTTTTTAACCCACCTCGTGCAATTAAACACGATAGCTCACAGTTACCAAGTGATGTTCAAAGTAATCACGATATATTTCTAATCCCTAACATGGGTGGTGTGTGGAAATACAACGATAAAATCAATTATGGTTTTGCGTTTATAGGAGCCGGTTCTCAAACTGAATATGCGCAGGATGGTACATCAAGTAATGTGCTGTACGACTTTAACAGTCTGGGTGGTACTGAAGCGGGTGTAGAACTTGTTCAGATGCAATTAACACCGAGTATTTCATATAAGGTTGATTCAACACATACTGTAGGTGTCACCGCCGTGGTTGGTATTCAGGTATTCAGGGCAGAAGGCCTGGGGGCTTTTGGTGATCTTGGCTTTACCGCATCAAACGAGAACTTTACTGACGAAGGCCATGACTACTCTTATGGCGGTGGTATTCGTCTCGGCTGGTTGGGCAAGTTTGCTGATGACAAGTTAAATGTTGGTTTTAATTATTCGTCAAAAGTCTATATGTCCAGATTTAGGGACTATAGCAACCTCTTTGCCGAGCAAGGTGATTTTGATATCCCCGAAAACTACACCCTGGGCATTGCTTATGCGGTGAATGATGACATCAATGTATTGTTCGACGTGCAGCGTATTAACTACTCAGGCGTAGCATCCATCAATAATCCAGGTCCGTTACCAGAAGATCCAGATGCTTTCTTCCCGGCAGGTATCGGTGTTACTGGGTTGGACAATGGAATGGGTTTTGGCTGGAGCGATATGACCGTGTACAAGCTGGGTGTTGATTATCAACATAGTGAAAAATGGACCTTCAGAGCCGGTTTGAACTATGGTGAGACACCGATTCAGAATGATCAACTGTTATTCAACCAGCTGGCGCCTGCTGTGGTTGAAATGCACGTAACACTGGGCCTTACTTACGTAATCGACGAAGATTTTGAAGTGAGTGCGAACTTTATGCATGCGTTCGAGAATGAACTGACGGGTAAAACACCATTTTATCCTGATGGTGTAACTAATTATGAAGATCTCACCGAAGACAATATCGCGATCAATATGGAACAGACATCACTGGGCGTAAGCTTAGGGATTAAATTTTAATTAACATTGCACGTCAGTGAATAGATGCAAAATTATTTACTGGATTTTACGAAAAGAGATTTACGAGGCAAAAAGATGAACAGAACAAAACATATTTTAAAACTCAAGGCGACGTCACTCTCGCTTGCGCTAATAGCGGCTTTAGGCGTTACTTCAGTTAACGCAACATATTATGACATTACTGGTACTTTTGTAATGTTGGATCCTGCTGGTAATGGCGTAGGTGTTTTTCCAGACTTGATAGGCTCTTACGAGGATTCCTCAGCGTTAGGCGCCGATGGTGGTATCACATCAATGGATTTTTCTTCGCCCACACCTTTCTTTAGCGCTATTTGGGATGCGCGGGACCAACAGGTTTTTGTTGATAATAATACCGTGAGCATAGAAGCATGTTTACCAGATGGTTCAGTATCATGTACAGCGCCAGCACCAATGACTATGACTGTTGATGATGGTCAGTGGGGCGCCCACATGCTGTTCGACTGGAGTTTTGCCGCCAGTATTGACGTGGTTAACGTCTGGGATGTTACGTATGACGAAACTGGTGTTATTAAATTAATCTCGACCGATGACGATGGTAACGGAGTGCGTGGTGTCGGTATGGTTGATGGTGCTTTCGTTGGTTTCAATGCAAACTTTGACCTGACATTAGAGCCGCCTTTCCTCGCTGCCGTCGCGGCAACACAGGGTGGTAATTCAACCTCAACGGCTGATCCAACTAACGGTAATGTAACCGTGGATGCTGGCTATACCGGTACCGCCACCTATGACTGGTCAGTAAATACAAGCGCTGCAGTGATAGCGGCTGCTGTGGGTGGAACGACTAACCAGACACTGGTTTTCGATCCAAGTGGTTTGGCTCCAGGGGCATCGCTGCTGATCAGTGCCAGTATTACAGAAGGTGCAGACACTATTCGTGCAGAAATCACAATGAGCGTACCCACTGTGACCCTAAATGGCGCACTCGATGCTGATAGTGATGGTACAGATGACGCTTCAGAAGGTTTTAGTGATAGCAGTGGTAATGGTATTCCTGACTTCATGAGTAATGATGTTGTGTATTCAAACGCCACAGAAGTTCAATATGACACGCTTGATAATACCGGCAGCTCAAGAATATTGAAAACCAGTGCGGGCACGCTTTCAATTGGTAGCGGGGCTGAGGCAAATGGTAATTCAATTGTTTCTACAGCGGGTAATAGCTACACAGTCAATGATCTGGCGGGAGCCTATTCACCATCGATGACTGCTACTCAAATCGGCGTAGTCGATGACAAGGTGATCACCGGTTGTGTTGGTGGTTGTGTCGACTTTATTGTCAGTGGTTTGGCTGTTGATGACATTATTGATGTAGTTATCCCACAAACAGCAGCAATCCCTGCGCACCCTGTTTACAAAAAACTATCGGGTGGTAACTGGCGTGGATTTGATGTGTCTCAGAATGATTACCAGTCATCAGCGGCTGCAACAGGCACAGGCTATGCGCAATGTCCCCCACCGGGTGATGCTGCTTATACTAAAGGCCTGACAGTTGGACACACCTGTGTTCAGTTGACATTGCAGGATGGTGGTCCAAATGATCTCGATGGCACGGCTAATGGTCAGATCGTTGATCCAGGTGGTGTAGGTCAGTTAGATCTACAACCAGCAAGTGTCAGGGATATTGGTGCT
>JAGLQT010000023.1 GCA_023136715.1 Gammaproteobacteria bacterium
CCTGAGTTCTTGCGCCACATGGTTCCCTTTGCGGCTTACGAGCCACCACAGTCCAGTGATCCTGAACAGCGTGGTTTGTACTACGTCACCACGACCTCAGATGAGGCGGCACTGGCCGAGCATAATAATTACAGTATCGAACTGACCTGTGTGCACGAAGCCTTCCCCGGGCATCATCTGCAATTCGTCACCGAAAATCAGAGCAATCCCAGCTATGCGCGACTGCTCAATGCCTCGGCTTCTATGTACGAAGGTTGGGCGTTGTATTGTGAAGAGCTTGCTATCGAACAATGTTTCCTAAATAAGGATGAGCATCGTTTTATCATGCTGCGTGATCGTGCATGGCGTGCCTTGCGCATTATTATCGATGTGAAATTGCAAACGGGTCAGCTCAGTATTGATGCAGCGGTTGAGTTGATGATGACTGAACTGAAATTCAGTCGTGAACAGGCGCAAGCTGAAATTAACTGGTATAGCTGCTCACCGACTACGCCGCTGTGTTATGCGCTGGGGCGTGAAATGATTCTTCAGGCGCGTGAGGCCATGAAAGGGCAGGCTGATTTTGAATTGTTAGGTTTTCATGATCAGCTATTGTCACAAGGCTCTATTGCTTTGCCGCTAGTCATACAGCAATCAATGAATGAGTCTGTTTGGCAGGCTGTTCGAGAAAAAATGTTTGCTTAGATGTGTTTGTGATGTGTTTAAAGTCGATAAGTTGTCTTCGTCATCACCTTCGACATTAAAGACATCAAGCCCTTAACTGGTTCAGGTAGTTCAGCGCCGCCGTGGTCGAGTGCTGTGGTCGCGTGTTTAGCTTCATCAATTTTCATTTGTTCGAGAATGGCACGACTACGCTGGTCATATTTAGGGATCTCTTTAAGGTGTTCATCCAGATGTTCAACTACCTGATGCTCGGTTTCGGCCAAAAAGCCTAAATTCCATTTATCCCCCATCGCACCGGCAAAGGCACCAATGGCCAGGGAACCGGCATACCAGATGGGGTTCAGGTAGCTGGTGCGATCACCTAATTCATGCAGTCGTGCTTCGGTCCAGGCGAGGTGGTCATTTTCTTCCATCGCCGCCTGCTCCAGTTTTTCGCGTACCTCATTGTTGCGGGCGGTCATGGCCTGGCCCTGATACAGGGCTTGAGCCGAAACTTCACCCGAGTGATTAATCCGCATTAGGCCAGCAACATGCTTGCGATCTTCATCTTTAAACTCGCAATCATCAATTTTCTTAGCAGGATAAGCGCGATGGGTCACAATCGGTTTACCGGCTACTGTGCGTAGCGCGGTATCGATATTAATTAACAATGTATCAATCGGGGTGTAATCTCTCATGTGCTTATATTGCCCAGAACAGGGAGGGCATGCAATATCCAATATTCAGCAAAACTGTTTCAGTGAGGGTAAATCGTGTCTTATTATAAATACCATGTTTTTTTCTGTACCAACCAGCGTGAACCGGGCGTGGCTTGCTGCGGGCAATATAATGCAGCCGAAATACGTGAATATGCCAAAAATAAAATTAAAGAACTGGAACTAACTGGTGAGGGAGGCGTCAGAATTAACACTGCGGGTTGTCTTGGTCGTTGTGAATCAGGGCCAGTGATTGTGGTCTATCCGCAGCAAGTTTGGTACACCTATATAGATAGACAGGATGTGGATGAGATTATTAGTGAGCATTTGCAAAATGGACGTATTGTGGAACGCTTGTTAATAACTGATTGAAAGTAAAGGTCGCGTTGGCTGTCTGTATTAGTAGAATATTATTATTCTCTAATAAGCGCTTGACAAAATTCAAGCTATATTAGATAATTATTAAATACTTAATTGTATTGATTCATTTTTGACTCCTCCTCCTTTTTGGTGGTTTTTAGCGCAGGCTCCCCGCCTGCGCTTTTTTTTGCCTCAAATTTGGCTATCTATTGAAAGAAAGGCAGTAAAGTACTTGTCTGAACATCATATTTTCTGTATTATTCCGCCTCTTTGTCACGTGGATGTCCCGTGGCGATATACACTAGATATAGGAATTGCAGGATAAACCTGATGAGAACCATAAGCGCAAGAGCCGAAGACGTAAAAAGAGATTGGTTTCTAATCGATGCTGAAGATAAAACTTTAGGTCGTTTAGCTACAGAAGTTGCACGTCGTTTACGTGGCAAACATAAAGCTATTTACACACCGCACGTTGATACCGGCGATTACATCGTAATCATCAATGCAGAAAAGGTTCGTGTAACTGGTAACAAAGCAAAAGATAAAATGTATTACAGTCACTCTGGTTACATGGGTGGACTTAAGCAAATTAGCTTTGAAAAATTAATCGATAAAGCACCTGAGCGTGTTATCGAAAGAGCAGTTAAGGGCATGCTGCCTAAAAACTCACTGGGTCGCACTATGTTTCGTAAGCTGAAAGTTTACGCAGGTAAAGAACATGGTCATGCAGCACAACAGCCACAAGCGCTAGAAATTTAAAGGTCTTATTATGTCAGAACAATATTACGCAACAGGTCGTCGTAAAACATCCAGCGCCAGAGTTTATCTTAGCGTAGGTAACGGTGATATTATCGTTAATGGTCAGCCAGTTGATGACTTCTTTGGTCGTAAAACAGCTCGCATGATTGTGCGTCAGCCTCTCGATGTTACAGAAATGAACGGCAAGTTCGATATTAAAATTTCTGTTGCAGGTGGTGGTAACTCTGGCCAGGCCGGTGCGATTCGTCACGGTATTACACG
>JAGLQT010000230.1 GCA_023136715.1 Gammaproteobacteria bacterium
CAGACGATCTGCGAGCCTTATACCGTGGTATTCAAAAAGCTCTCCGCGCAAACGATTGAGCGCTATCTAAAGAAAGAAGAACCCTATAACTGTGCCGGCAGCTTCAAGTCGGAAGGTCTTGGCATCGCCCTGTTTGAGAAATTTGAAGGCGAAGACCCGAACTCCCTTATCGGTCTACCCCTTATTAAACTGGTTGGCATGCTGGAAAATGAGGGTTTAGAAATCCCGGCAATATAATTCAAAGCACATGCTGAAGAACCCATTAATCCCCGACATCCTGTTTTTGTTACAGCAACACCCCGAAGGCATTACCGAATATTTGGTTATTAAATCACTGGAAGAACATACCGGTTTTGAACACATTGGCGATGATTACCAATTAGCCATCTTTCAAAAACACTTCATGGTGATGAACGCACTACATCAATTGCAAAAAATATTGATGACAGAGGAACAGCTTTTCTTGGATATATCACCACTTAAAATTCAACTGATCAGCAGTAGCAATCAATCAAATTATAAAGAGCTCACTGAATCAGAAGATGCGAAACTTAGCGAATATTATCTGGACTGGTCAAATTTTGAAAATACTGACAAGGAAGATGTTGAAAATTTACTGGCAGACTTCTGGAAGTTATATATCAGTGCAGATAATCGAATGGAGGCACTGGCTATTTTAGAGCTCAAAGAAGACGCCTGCGGTGAGACCATTAACCGACGTTACCGCGAACTTGCAGCGATCCATCATCCTGACAAGGGTGGCGATCAAGCCATTTTTATCAGCATTCGCCAGGCCTATGAAACACTAAGCCCTGTTAAATAAGAACAATAAAAAAATCCCTACTTATTATTTCTCACTATATTCTTTATCACTTCTTCTACATTTTTTGACATGGGGTTTTTTAACCAGTCCTGCCGCGCCTCTTCAATATGCTTAAACTTCTTCTCGCGATGACAATTCATAATTTCAACAACTTCATCAACATCATCAGTCATTACAATTAAATCAAAGTCTTCTTCCGAAACAGCGCCGTGTTCAAGCAGCGTGGCTTTCATCCAGCCTATTAATCCTGACCAGAATTTTGTACCAAATAAAATAACCGGCATTCTATAAATTTTTTCAGTCTGCATAAGTGTCAGCGACTCAAAAAACTCATCGAGTGTACCAAAGCCACCTGGCATACACACATAACCCATAGAATATTTGACAAAGATGACTTTGCGGGCAAAAAAGTAACGAAAGGCCAGCGATAAATTCTGAAATTCATTGGGCGTTTGTTCGTGCGGTAAATCAATATTCAAACCCACTGAAATTGCATCATTCTCAGCCGCACCTTTATTTGCCGCTTCCATGATACCGCCGCCGCCGCCAGAAATGATGGAGTAATTTTCTTTAGCAAGACGAGCACTAATCTCTACGGCTTTCTGATAATAATGATTATCAGCCTGGGTACGTGCAGAACCAAATATGGAAACCGCAAAACCTATGTCTGCCAGTTTATCGAAACCTTCGGTAAACTCACTGATAATCCGAAACATTCGCCAGGATTCATCGCCTTTAAAATCTTCAATCATAGAATATCTCTTTTAGATGATAGTTCTTCGCAATTATGGTTATACGGCTATAACAATACTCTTTCAATACCGTCAGATTTAATCCTGGCAAGCATCGTTTCCTGCCAGTATTTACCTAAATTATTTTTACACAACTCAACAACAATATAATCTGTTTCTAAGTCAGCATCATCCTGATAACGTGACAATCCCTGCTGACAGGCAGGACAGGAAGTCAACATTTTTACTTTTCCATCCTTGTTGCCTTGATTGCCGCTCAGCTCAACTATACCCTTTTGCAATTCTTCCCGTTTTCGATAACGTAGCTGCTCAGCAATATCCGGGCGAGCCGTACCCAAAGTTCCTGATTCACCACAACAACGATCAGACAGTATCACCTTCTTATTCATCAAGCTGGAAGCGACTTTAATCGGGTTATACGATTTTATCGGCGTATGACATGGGTCGTGATACAAATACTGCGTACTGTTATCAACATCCATTGTTACGCCCTTCTCCATCAGGTATTCGTGTATGTCCAGCAAACGACATCCGGGGAATATTTTCTCGAATTCATACTTCAGCAACTGATCCATGCAGGTACCGCAACTCACAATTACTGTTTTGATATCAAGATAATTTAGCGTATTGGCAATACGGTGAAACAGGACACGATTTTCGGTGCTGATCGCCTGGCCTTTTTCTGCATCACCGCCAGCTGTTTGCGGATAACCACAACAGAGATAACCCGGAGGCAATACTGTTTTTGCGCCTGCTACATAAAGCATGCTCAATGTTGCCAGGCCAATCTGACTGAATAAACGCTCTGAACCACATCCTGGAAAATAAAACACCGCATCAGAATCGGTATTGGTTTTTTCAGCATTGCGAATAATCACTACCTGCGAAGCATCTTCAGCACCCAACAAACTTCTCATTGGCTTAGAGGGTATTTTTGCACGCATGGGTTTACGCACAAAATTGACGAGCTGTTCATTAACCCGTGTATGACCTGTTGTCGATGGCGGCAACCGTTTTTTACGCCCCAGAAGCCCCATTCTCTTTGCTAAGGAATGCGCCAGATTAATGCTTTTAAAACCCGTCTGCGCCATTGCGATACGCATGAGTTTGACGACCATGGGATCTTTTACATTTAAAAACTGCATGGCCGCCCAACCACCCAAATTAAAACGTTTTTGACCACGGGCTTTTAATATTTTCCGCATGCGAATTGAAACATCGCCAAAATCGATATTTACCGGGCATGGGTTAAAACACTTGTGACACACAGTGCAATGATCAGCCACATCATTTAAATCATCAAAGTGACGAATTGAAATGCCGCGACGAGTTTGCTCTTCATATAAGAAAGCTTCGGTAATCAAACCTGAAGCCAGGATTTTGTTGCGCGGTGAATACAAAAGATTCGCACGTGGAATATGCGTCATACAAACTGGTTTACACTTACCGCAACGCAGACAATGCTTGATATCGTCGTTGAGCAAACCTAATTCACTTTGCTCAAGTATCAACGCTTCCTGCTGCACCAGAGCCAGTGATGGCGTATAGGCATTTTCCAGGCCGGAGCCTGGCATGAGCTTGCCTTTATTAAAACGACCCTGCGGATCAACCTTCTGCTTGTAGCTAACAAAGGCGGCTAGTTTCTCTGGCTCAAGATATTGAATTTTGGTGAGACCAATACCATGCTCGCCTGAAATAACACCGCCTAAATTTTGGGCCAGCTCCATCACCTGATCAACTAAACGATCCGCTTCATGCAACATCTTATAGTTATCGGAATGCACAGGAATATTTGTGTGTACATTGCCATCACCGGCGTGCATGTGCATGGCAATAAACAAACGGTTGTTTTTAATCGCGAGATGTCTTTCGCGTAGATTGTTACGCAAAACTTCCATTTCCTGACCACGGAAAATCTCACGCATGCGCTGTTTAATTTCCTGACGGTAAGAAATCAGCACATCACGGCGAAGCAATAAATTTAATATCGTGTCACCTTCTCGAATGGCTGCTTGCTCGGCTTCAGTCAACAGACTGGCATGATCGGTGGCGGCATCATCCATGCTCTCTAGCAGCTTCTTCCAGCGTTGACGAACCTTCTCAAGATGTTCGCACGCCATGTCCAGTTTAGCCTGAAAAATAGCATGTATCTCTTCGCTATCATCAAAATCTTTATCCAGTTTTAAATCGGATAAATCACCCAATAAATATTCAACAAATGAGTCAACACTTTCCAGTTTATTAACAATCGATTGCTCAATGTTAATGCGCTCAACACCGGTGTTGTACTCATTGAGCCTATGCAGTGGAATAACGACGTCTTCGTTCACCTTGAAGGCATTGGTATGCGCTGAAATGGCGGCAGTGCGTGCGCGATCCAGCCAGAAGTGGCGACGCGCTTCAGGACTGACGGCAACAAAACCTTCACCATCACGTTGGTTAGCCAGCGCGATAATATCTGAAACCACTTTGGCAACATCACCTTCCACATCACCGGCGATGTCAGCAATCAACACCATGCGCGGACGTTCACGACCAGGACTCTTGGTGGTGTAACGCACGGCCTTTACATAACGCTCATCGAGATGCTCCAGACCGGCCAGCACAACACCTTCGGTCTTATTCGCACGATCAACCAGTTCAGGAATAGCAGAGATAGAGCGTGTTAAATCAGAACCAAAAAATTCAAGACAAACCGTACGCGTATATTTCGGCATGCAGTGTAAAATAAAACGCGCCGAGGTGATGATGCCATCACAACCTTCTTTTTGAATACCAGGTAAGCCGGAAAGAAATTTATCGGTAACATCCTTACCCAAACCTGCTTTGCGAAATACCGAACCCGCAATACGTAATAGCCCAGGCTCACCGATTAAAGTTTCACCATCACGTTTAAAACGACTAATGCGGAAAATCACTTCTTCCTGTTCATGCACTTTGCCCAGATTGTGATTACAACGCTCGACTTCTATCCACTCGGCATCCGGTGTCACCATGCGCCATGACACAAGGTTATCCAGTGTCGTGCCCCATAACACCGCTTTCTTACCACCCGCATTCATAGCGACGTTACCGCCAATACAGGAAGCATCCTGTGAGGTTGGATCGACAGCGAACACCAGCTCATTAGCACCCGCCAGATCGGACACACGACGAGTCACCACACCGGCCCCACAGCGCACCGTTGGCACCGCTTTATCAAGACCAATCAATGTTTGTTTTTCTACACTGCTTAGCGATTCCAGCTTTTCAGTGTTGATCACGACTGAATGTGCAACCAGAGGTATCGCACCACCGGTATAACCTGTACCACCACCACGCGGAATAATGGTTAATTCCAGATCAATACAGGCCTGCACTATATCAATGACTTCTTCTTCAGTATCTGGGGAAATGACTACAAAGGGGGATTCAACACGCCAGTCAGTCGCATCGGTGGCGTGTGAAACTCGGGCAAGCCCGCCAAAATCGATATTATCTTTGCGTGTGACACGTCTGAAACGCTTGCGAACTTTTTCACGCAGCTTCTTATCGGCTTCAAATTGATCAGCAAAACGATTAACCGCTTCACTCGCAGCACGATGCAATTCCAGGGCTTTGGTATTGCCACCGGCTCGCGCTTCAATCTGACCAAGGCGGTGATGCATGGCTTCGATCAGGGCATTACGTCGCCCGACATCTTCCAGCAGATCTTCTTCCAGATAAGGATTGCGCGACACCACCCACATATCACCCAGCACTTCCAGCAGCATACGGGCTGAAATACCGGTATTACGCTCACCACGCAGCTCTTCAACCAGTTGCCAGATCGGAGCACCCAGAAAACGAGTAACGATTTCACGGTCTGAAAACGAGGTGTAGTTATACGGAATTTCGCGGATGCGCTCAGGCATAGATAGGGTCTTTGTTAACTTTTGAATACATTATAGACATGTAGAAACAAAAAAAGAGGTCGTAGTGACCTCTTTATAGAAAATGGCGGAGAATGAGGGATTCGAACCCTCGGAACCTTACGGTTCAACGGTTTTCAAGACCGCCGCTTTCGACCACTCAGCCAACTCTCCGGAAATCATTTGTTATCACCCGAATTACTGCTTTCGGGAGCGCGTATCTTACTGGATTTCCAACTTGTTTCAATGAGTACAGCACGGCTTTTGCATTTATTATTAACAATATATCATTCCAAAGCCCCAAATAAGCTTGAAATCCTTCATCGACACCCTAATATACGCTTCAGAAACGCTGAGTAATGATAAGACATGAAACTTATTATCATTTACCCTGTCCACCTAATAGTGGTAATCTCACGAATAATTTGAAACATCTATAGGAAGAAAAATGCAAATTTCAGCAACACGCTCAGAATCACAAATCCTTTCAACCAATAAGGTTTTAAAGAATACATACGCCCTGTTATCTGCGACTCTGTTTTTCAGTGCGCTAATGGCTGCACTTTCTATGGCAATCGAGCTACCACACGGTGTGAGCATGATAGGCATGTTTGGAGCAATGGGCCTGATCTTTTTCGCCCTACCTCGTACCGCCAACTCAAGCAAAGGCCTATGGGTTGTTTTTGGAATAACAGGCTTGCTTGGCCTTAGCATTGGGCCGATGTTGAACGCTTACCTGCAAATGGCTAACGGTGGCCAGATTATTGCGACTGCTTTTGGCGGCACCGGCGTTATCTTCCTTGGCCTGTCTGGTTATGCATTAACTAGCCGTAAGGACTTTAGTTTTATGGCTGGTTTTCTGGTTGTCGGCATGGGCATCGCAATTGTTGCCATGATCGCAAATATTTTTTTAGATATGCCTGCTCTTTCACTGGCTATTTCATCAGCAGTCATACTGATAATGAGCGGCTTTATTCTGCATGACACCAGCGCGATTATTCGTGGTGAGCAGACCAATTACATAATGGCAACGGTAGGTATGTATCTGAGCATATTCAATATATTCATTCACCTGCTTAATATTCTTGGTGCACTCAGTGGTCGTGATTAATTAATACTTAATCCAGCCAAACAAAAAGCCCCGCAATGCGGGGCTTTTTTTATTCTATTACTGCAGGCAGCCAGCCCTGATCATTAACGTACTCATCGGCTAACCAGTAATGACCAACAGCAATCAAATGCTCGCCATAATAGACTAGCGGTATTCTCGAACGTTGCCATGGTGGTATCCCCACTTCCTGCATCAGTTTCTTCAGGCTGTGTGTATTCTTTCTACCTGCAGGCCGTATCTTTTCCCCACCCTGTCGAAAAGCGACTGTCAGCTTTTTATCCAGCAACTCTGGCTTTAATCCTTGCAAAGCTCCCTTCTCTACTTGTAAGCCAACACCCAAATCTTTAAATACAAGTTTTTCTCTGGGATTCCATTCAAAGGTTTCTGAGACATCGTGCTCTATTCGTTTTAGGCAGTACAATTTTTCCTGATAGCGACGAATTTCAGACTCACCCCAGCACACTTCAGGCTTAGCATCATCCGCAGCCGTTAACATTGACTGCACCACCTGATGCAAAACATTCGCTGTCGGCGCATCGTAAGCGCATTGATGTATCCAGGATCGTAATACATTTAACTGCCTGGCTTCGGATAGCTTTAATAACCCAGCAACATCAATCACGTTAGATTGATGCGTAACAATGGATGCCAAATCAATCGACGCCATGGCCTCGATAATTTCCAGCGCAGCCTGCTGCTGAATAGCGACTTTAGATAATGAATTACCCAACTGCGACCAACGATTTTTAATAACAGGGATGACATCATGACGTAATAAATTACGATCAAAATCGGTATCCGTATTACTCGGATCCTCGATCCATTTCAGATTATTTTCAATCGCATAACCATGAACTTCATCACGACTAAAATTTAGCAGCGGCCGGGCATGGAAAGTCTGATGAGATTCACGCATCATCGGCATGGCCGCCAGCCCCGCTACGCCTGCACCACGAAACAACTGTAACAATACAGTTTCAGACTGATCATCCTGATGATGCGCGGTTAATAAACAGTCACCCGGTTCCAGCTCAGACTTTAAGGCTTTATAGCGTGCTTTTCGCGCAGTTTCCTCGGGGCTTTCACCGGAGCGCTTACTGGCATCGACATGAATGGTTTTGAAAGCTACCTGAAGAGCTTCACAAACCTCGGCGCAGTGCTCTGACCATTGGTCAGCTTCGTCCTGTAAACCGTGATGGATATAAACCGCTCGCACCGGCAAGCTTGAGGCTTGTGAACACAGGTGCAGCAGAACGTGTGAATCCAGGCCACCGCTATAAGCGACCAAATAACGCTTGATGCCTGAAACACCTTCAGCGGAGGAAGAAGATTGATTAAAAAAAAGCGATTCCAGAGCTTCTGTGAATCGCTTTAATAGAGTCATCGATGAGGATCTTAAACAGATTTAACTTGCTTCCTGCTCAAGGAATTCACCGAATGAAGTCAGGCGTTCGTAACGAGTTTCCAGTAATTTTTCCATACCGACCTTCTCGAAGTTTTCCAGACTATCAACCAGAGCCTGTTTGATGTTTCTCGCAGTTTCATCAATATCTCTATGAGCACTACCAAGAGGCTCTCTGATAATTTGATCAACCAGACCACGTTCTTGTAAAATTTTGGCCGTAATACCCATAGCATTGGCGGCATCTTCGGCCTTGTCAGCACTCTTCCACAAAATGGAAGCACAGCCTTCAGGTGAAATGACAGAATATGTGCTGTATTCCAGCATCATGACGCGATCACCGACACCAATCGCCAAAGCACCACCAGAACCACCTTCACCAATCACGGTGCAGATAATCGGTGTTTTCAGATCAGCCATGACAAACAAATTACGTGCAATTGCTTCTGACTGTCCACGCTCTTCAGCACCAATACCAGGATAAGCACCCGGAGTATCGATAAAAGTTAACACTGGAATTCTGAACCGCTCAGCCATCTTCATTAAACGCAAAGCTTTGCGGTAGCCTTCAGGGCGAGGCATACCGAAGTTACGGCGAATATTCTCTTTAGTATCACGGCCTTTCTGATGTCCAATCACCATCACAGGCATACCATCCAGACGCGCAAGACCACCTACCAGTGCGGCATCATCCGCGTAGGCACGATCACCGTGCAATTCCTGAAAATCGGTAAAAATACGATCAATATAATCCAGCGTATAAGGACGCATAGGATGACGTGATAATTTGGATGTCTGCCAGGCACCCAGCTTGGCAAAAATATTTTTGGTCAAACTGCGAGATTTCTCTTCCAACTTGCTGATTTCTTCACCAATATTGATCTCGGTGTCATCGCCAACATAACGCAGTTCTTCAATTTTGGCTTCGAGTTCGGCGATAGGTTGTTCAAAATCTAGGTAATTTGGATTCATGGTCTCGGGAATCTCTTTATTTATTAATGAGTAATATCAAATTCTATAGCGCAGATTTTAGCATGCACAGAAAATTCAGCACACTTATCAGAGCGTTTAATTTGGCATTATTTTGAGCCCTTATACAAATTGAGCAGCTGGCTCATTCACATCAAGTAACTCACGCAACACCATGGTGGCATAACAACCAGAAGGCAGGTCAAAACTCAGCAATAAATCACCATCCTGTAGCTGCCACGTCATATTAGTCGGCACAAGCCGTAGCGAGCGGCGCATTTGTTGAACCTTGAATTTACACAGCCCCTGCTTAAACACCGGGTTTTCATCGACAATTTGATTTTCCAGTTCAGCAGCTTCCGCCTGCGTTCTCAACTCGCCCTCACCCCAAAGCAATGCAGTGGGATGGATTTCTTTGTTCCTGATACGCTCATCCAGATCGGACGAACCATCATCCCAAAAACAGGCAGTTTTGCCTTCCAGCATAAAGACATCACCGGGTATTTTTGTATCCCAGACATCCCGCTCTACCCGCTTTGATAGCACACGGTTAAAAATCCATGAACGCGATGCTGAAAGATAAATACTTTTTTTATGCCTTGGCAGGCGTAAATCATCATTGCTGAACATATAGGCCGCAGCCGACAAATTTGCCATGCCATGACCAAAACGCTGCTCGCCGAAATAATTCGGCACACCACGCTCGGCTATCAACTGGCAGCGCTGATCAATCGCAGTAGTTAAATCACCAGCACCGCCTTTCAGCCCGCGCAATCGAATGGTAAAGCGATTCTCCTTAAGCGCACCTCGGCGAAGCTTGCGACTATGCCGTACCGCCTCCAGCAACTTGATGTTACCTTCTTCACCTTCTATCAATTCAACCAGCTTCCAGTCAGGGTCCGGCTGTCCCGGCAAATGTACACTAAACCATTGCGAAGTCAGACCATGGCGGTCTTTTAAACCCGCATAACCGACACAGCGCAACCTGACACCGGCGATTTTTGCCAGTGCCTTGGCGACCCAGTCAGTATTACAGTCGCGTTTTTGAATATGTAACCAGGCATGCTCACCTTCACCGCTCAATTCAAAAGGCAGCTTCTCATCAACGATAAAGTCTTCAGGAAAAGTTTTGAAACCAGCAGAAATAGCCAGCGACGGATAAGCATGTTCAAATTGATCGAACTTTAAACCGCGATACAACTCTATGCTCTGATCCTTTATTTGATCATCTGTGGTATTTATGGGCATCTCTATGATTCACACTATAAAAAATTACGCCAGCCTGATTCTTATCCTGCTGATGGCTGGCTTAACGGCCTGCGACTCATCACCTCAGCTCACACCGCTGAGCAACAATGCCGTCATACTCGCCTTTGGCGACAGCCTGACTTATGGCACGGGCACCGACAAACAACTAGCTTACCCTGCTCACTTGCAGAAGCTACTCTCCAAAACAGTGATTAATGCTGGCGTTCCCGGTGAAGTTAGCAAAACAGGCCTGAACAGACTCGGTAGTTTACTCAAACGCCATCGCCCCGAGCTTTTAATTTTATGCCATGGCGGCAATGATATGTTACGTCATTATAATCTGAAACAGACAAAAGATAATCTCCAGAAAATGATCAATCTGGCCAAAGCCAGCAATACACAAGTCGTGCTAATTGGCGTGCCACAATTTGGCGTCTATCTATCCTCTGCCGACTTCTACCAGAAACTCGCTGACAGCAATCAAATACCACTAGAAAATACCGCACTCAGCGACATTCTTGCCGATGCCCGCCTGAAATCAGATCAAATTCACCCCAATGCGGAAGGTTACGCACTGTTCGCAAAAAAAATTCATTTAATCCTCCAGCAAACTGGGGCTATTTCCAGCACGATTTAGCGTTAGAATCACGCCCTTGTCGCTTATTGTGACTGCGATATATAAAATGAGGAATCAGCATGGCTGAAAATTTTGCACACTGGATTATTCGATGGCGCTATCTGGTTGTACTCGCTGCCATCGGCGTAGTTTTCGCTGCGGGTGCAGGCGCACCTCGACTCAGCATGAGCAATGATTACCGAATGTTTTTTGGTGAGGATAATCCACAGCTGCTCGAATTCGAGCACATGCAAAACACTTTCAACAAAAATGACAACATCATGTTTGTGGTGACGCCGAAGAATGGCAAAGTTTTCAGTATTGAAACACTCAAAGCCGTTCAGGCAATCACCGAAGCATCCTGGCAAATCCCCTTCTCTACTCGTGTTGATTCACTCACAAACTACCAGCACACCTATGCAGAAGAAGATGATTTAATCGTTGATGATTTAGTGGTTGACCCTGACGAGTTAAATGAAAACGATCTGGCACACATCCAGTCCATCGCTATCAACGAACCCATGCTGCTTCATCGTCTGATTTCACCAGACAGTAAATACACCGGCATTAACGTCAACATACAACTACCCGGCAAAAGTTTGAGCGAAGTACCCGAAGCAGTTGCTTATGCTCGAACAATAAAAACAGAGATGCTGGCGAAGTTCCCGAATATAGAAATTCGCCTTGTTGGACTTGCGGTTATGAACAACGCTTTCCCTGAAGAGAGCCAGCAAGATGTAAAAACACTTTACCCACTGGCGCTGGCCTTTATCATCATCACCCTGTTCTTTTTGCTGCGCGGATTCAGTGGTGTCGTCATTTGTTTCATCATGATCATCATGTCAATCATCGTTGCCATGGGTATCAGCGGCTGGATGGGCACCCTGTTATCACCGCCAGTACTTTCTGCACCGATTATGATTTTAACCATGGCTATCGCCAACGGCGTACATCTACTGGTGACCATGCGCCACGAAATGGCACTGGGCAGAGACAAAATCGCTGGCATGGTCGAAAGCATGCGCATCAACTTTCAACCCGTTTTTGTCACATCACTGACCACCATACTGGGTTTTTTGAGTCTTAACTTTAGTGACGC
>JAGLQT010000231.1 GCA_023136715.1 Gammaproteobacteria bacterium
CCCGACTGTCAGCGATGACGCGACTGGTGATTGATGCTGAAGAAGCAGGTCGGCACTATGGTTTGCGCCTGCCAAATACGGAAATTGAGCCAGCGCACGGACGAGCCCATTATGCGCATTGTTTAAAGGTGTTAGCACTCTATGGCCGTTGATAATCACAAATTAACGCCGGTGCTGATTGGTATTCATCTGGTCGCGTTGCCCATGTACACACGGCTGCCGCCTTATGTTTTGTTATTAATCGTATCGTTCACTATTTGGACATTACTGATTATTGCGGATCGTACTAAACAGCCGATTTCATTTGTACGAATTTTGCTGGCGATGGCCGTGCTTGCTTCTTTGCTGGTTTCCTATGGTTCGATTTTCGGCCAGGCCCCGGGCACCGCCATGTTGTTGATGTTATCTTTTCTCAAGCTGTTTGAAATGAAAAGTAAACGTGATGTACTGCTGGTTATTTTTCTCGGCTACTTTTTGCTGGCGACAAATTTCTTCCATAGCCAGAGTCCGTGGGTTGCTGTCTATGTGTTTGTAGTGGTGATTTATTTAACGTCATTACTCATTATTTTTAGTGATCGTTTGTCATCGACGAGTTTTAAAACAAGAATCAAAATTTCTGCGAGGATGACGATGCAGGCAATTCCGCTGATGCTGATTTTGTTCGTTTTATTTCCGCGGATTCCAGGGCCACTGTGGAGCTTGCCAAAAGATGTGAAGTCGGCAATGACTGGCGTTGGTGATGAGATGTCACCGGGTAGTATTAATAATTTGATTAGCTCGGGTGCTGTCGCCTTCAGGGTGCAGTTCAAGGGAGAGGCGCCAGAGCAAAAAGATTTGTACTGGCGAGGTGTGGTGTTGTCGCATTACGATGGCCACACATGGACACGTGATGATGCGCCAGCACAGCTACAGCCTAGCGTTACTTATAGAGGAGCAGATGCAAAAATAATTGATTACACCATCATGCTGGAACCGCATGGCAGAAAATGGTTGTATTCGCTGGAAACGCTGGTCGCCAATGAAGGGGCTTATGTCGTTACACGGGAATTGCAGGTGCTTGCTAATGAGAAAATAAAGAGCGTGCTTTTTTATACTATGAATTCGAATTTGCATGCTGTTAATGAAGGACTAAATGAGGAAGGAAAGAAAAAAAACCTATCACTGCCACAAAGATTAAATCAACGAACGATTGCTTTAGCAAAACAATTACGATTGAAAGCAGGAAATGAAATCGCCTTTGTCGATTTGGTGTTGGATTATTTCAGGACACAGCCTTTTTCTTATACCTTATCGCCGCCATTGCTGGGTGATAACGCTATGGACGATTTTATTTTCAATAGTCAGCGAGGCTTTTGTGAGCATTACAGCAGCGCTTTTGTTTATTTAATGCGATCCGCAGGTGTGCCTGCACGTGTGGTTGTTGGTTACCAGGGAGGAACAATCAATCCAGTGGATGACTATATGATTGTCAGGCAATCTGATGCACACGCATGGACTGAAATCTGGCTTGATGATAAAGGTTGGGTGCGGATTGATCCAACGGCTGCCGTATCACCCGATCGTATTGATTATGGTATTGCAAACGCGGGGTTAGAAGAGGCTCGGTTACCTTCCTTCCTGGTTTCAAATAGTGAATTCTTACTTCAGCTTCGTTACACAATAGATAGCTTTAATCATAACTGGAATAAGTGGGTGGTTGGTTTTAACGATAAAAAACAAAAGCAGCTGTTTGAATTATTGGGGGTTGATGATATCGATAAGGCAACCCTGTTTTCATGGATGGTGCTGGCAATGACATTGTCTGGTGGCTTGCTGGCTTTGTGGATTTTTAACCGTAGTGGAAAAAAATCCAGACGCGATGTGGCGGCATATTACTACGATGTTTTTTGTCAGAAATTAGAAAAGGCCGGTTTGTTTAAAGCGCCCAGCGAGTCGGCTAATGAGTTTCTTGCACGTGTGGTTCAGGTGGTTCCTGAACTGGAACAGAAAGCGAGTTTTATAACGCACTGCTATCAAAGGATTCGTTATGGCGGCCATGATAGTGAAGATCAGAAGAAACAGTTTGTTCATGCAGTGAAACAATTTCAGTTAGTCAGGACAGCTAAAAAACGTGAAGCCCTAAAATAAGGCTGTTTATTCGACAAATTTCTCTTATTAAACATGGGGTTACATGAGAGCGAAAAAAAAGCTTTCCTTTTGTTAGGAAATGCTTACAATGCGCGGAAATTCATAGTCAAGCAACGTAGATATTTCCGAGCAATGGTGCTGGAAGGAGAAGAGATATGCCCGTAGGTGGATATATGTCCGGGATTTTTGGCAGTTCGCCAGTCGATCCCATGCAAGAGCACATGGCAAAAGTTTATGCCTGTGCCTCTAAGTTAGTTCCCTTATTTAATGCTGTTATCAATGAAGACTGGGAAACCGTCGAAAAAACGCAGCAGAAAATTTCCAAATTTGAACAAGAAGCCGATGTGCTAAAAAAGGCCTTACGTCTGAATTTGCCCAAGGGTTTGTTTATGCCGATGTCCAGGCAGGACCTGCTGGAAGTTTTATTGTCACAGGACAAAATCGCTAATAAATCCAAGGATATCGCTGGCATCATTGTTGGTCGCCGTATGACCTTGCCTGATGTCATTCATGAAGATTACATCCGTTTTGTTCAGCGCTGTGTCGATGCCTGTAAACAGGCGAAAAAAGCCATTAATGAGCTGGATGAGCTGGTTGAAACCGGTTTTAGTGGTCAGGAAATTAGAATCGTTTCTGACATGATAACCAAGCTTGATGAAATTGAAGGTGATACGGATAATTTACAATCCGCTATTCGTCTTCAAATATTTGCCATAGAAAAGGATTTGCCACCTGTTGATGTGATGTTTTTGTACAAAATCATCGAAGCCACGGGTGATGTTGCTGACTACTCGCAGCGTGTTGGTAGTCGTTTGCAATTGATGTTGGCACGTTAGAGGTTGAGTGATGGAAATAATTGCTGAATACAGTACTACGTTTTTAATTCTGGCCGGTGTTTTTGGTCTGTTTATGGCCTGGGGTATTGGTGCCAACGATGTGGCCAATGCGATGGCGACTTCGGTGGGTTCCAAAGCCCTGACCATCAAGCAGGCGATTATCGTTGCGGCGATTTTTGAATTTGCCGGTGCGGTGCTGGCCGGTGGCCAGGTTACCAAAACCATTCGAAAGGGCATTGTCGATGCGGATATTATGTCCGGATCGCCCGATTTATTGCTCTACGGTATGCTGGCCTCGCTGCTGGCGGCTGGCGTCTGGCTGCTGATTGCTTCACGCAATGGCTGGCCGGTTTCAACCACGCATTCTATCGTTGGTGCGATTGTGGGTTTTGCCATGGTCGGTATCGGTATGGAAGCGGTTAAGTGGGACAAAATTGGCTTTATCGTCGCTAGCTGGGTGATTTCACCGGCATTGGCTGGAACCATGTCCTTCCTGATATTCCGTAGTGTGCAGAAGCTGATTCTAAATAGATCAGAACCACTGAAGCAGGCAAAACGTTATGTGCCGGTTTATATCTTTCTGACTGGTTTCATGATTTCACTGGTGACCATGGTTAAAGGCCTGAAACATGTTGGGCTCGAAATATCGACGGGCGAAAGCTATCTCTATGCAGTAATGGCAGGTCTGGTGATTATGGGTATTGGCCAGTACTTTATCAGCAAGATTGAAATTGATCCTAAAGCGGATCGTAATTTTCATTACGCCAATGTTGAAAAAGTTTTTGGTGTACTGATGATCGTTACCGCCTGTGCCATGGCGTTTGCACACGGCTCAAACGATGTAGCGAATGCCATTGGTCCGGTTGCAGCGGTTGTTAGTATTGTCGGCAGCGGTGGTGAAGTGGCTGCTAAATCAACCCTGCCAATCTGGGTGTTGATGCTGGGTGGTGTTGGTATTGTGCTTGGTTTGATGATGTACGGTCGCAAGGTTATCGCTACCGTCGGTAAGCAAATTACTGAACTGACACCGAGTCGTGGTTTTGCGGCTGAGTTAGCGGCAGCGACGACTGTGGTAGTGGCTTCGGGTACGGGTATTCCTGTATCAACCACGCATGTATTGGTTGGCGCGGTATTGGGTGTTGGTCTAGCACGTGGTATGGCGGCGCTTAATCTGGGTGTGATTCGCAATATCTTTATGTCGTGGATTATTACTTTGCCAGCGGGTGCTTTGCTATCTATTATGTTCTTCTTTATGTTGAAGGGGATATTTGGCAGCTAGGCTTTACGTTTAGTATTGAGCCGAACGGCCTGGATTCTGCTTAGCGGGGTTCAGGCCGTTTTGTTTGTGGTGTGTGTTTGGGCTTTTGTACAAATACTAAATTTACTTAGTAATTCATAATTTTGGTTGGTGGGTAGTCGCACCCA
>JAGLQT010000232.1 GCA_023136715.1 Gammaproteobacteria bacterium
ATCCACAGTAATCTGCATAAAACTTTTTCAACACCCCACGGTGGTGGTGGCCCCGGTGCTGGTGCGGTCGGTGTGGCTGAAAGGTTGAAGCCATTTTTGCCCTTACCGGTTGTCACTAAAGAAGGTGAAGATTATCGCTGGATGACAGAAAAAGATTTGCCAGAAAGCATCGGAAGTTTATCGGCTTTCATGGGTAATGCCGGTGTTCTGTTGCGTGCCTATATTTATATGCGCATGCTGGGTCGTGAAGGCATGGTGCGCGTGGCCGAGTTCGCCACGCTGAACGCCAACTATATGATGGCCGAGGCGAAACGCCGTGGTTTTGAACTGGCGATTCCAGATCGTCGTGCCAGCCATGAATTTATTATTACCATGAAAAATGAAGCGCGTGATCTAAATGTTACCGCGATGGATTTTGCCAAGCGTCTATTAGATTTAGGCTACCATGCACCAACAACATACTTTCCTTTGCTAGTGCCGGAATGTTTGTTGATCGAACCCACAGAAACGGAAGCGCGTGAAGCACTGGATGGCTTTATGGATGCGATGGAACAGATTCGTGAAGAAGCCAAAACCGATGTTGACCTGGTTAAGGGCGCACCTTATACCTTGCCGGTAAAACGTCTGGATGAAGTGAGGGCTGCACGTCAGCTCGACCTTGCCTGGAAGTGCGATAAAGTCGAATAGAGGTTAGAGTTGTCGTACGCAGTTGCGGCCATCAGATTTGGCCTGATACAGGGCCTTATCGGCACGTTCTAACAGTGATTCCTGATCATCCGATGCAGGATCAAAACCAGCAACACCAAAACTGGCGGTGACGCGTCCTATGGGAAAACGGTGCTGTTCAATGTCCTGTTTTAGTCGCTGCGCATGTTCCATAGCTCCCTCGATATTGGTGGAGGCTGTTAGGATGATAAATTCTTCACCGCCATAACGTGCAAAAACATCTGAACTACGATTGGCGCTGGAAATAACATCTGCAATCTCTTTCAGAATTACATCGCCAGTTGGATGTCCGTGGGTATCATTAATCTGTTTGAAGTGATCGATATCGAAAAAGATAATGGAGAGTTGTCCCCCATAACGTTTTGCCTTGTCTATTTCTGACTCTAATAAGCGATTGAAATGTAATCGGCTGTATATCTGAGTGAGTGAGTCGGTATAAGCAATTTCTTCAAGTTGTTCACCCAGTAATTTAATGCGCGCCAATAAATAACCAAATAGTATGCCGGCAAAGGTTGGCATAATAAAAGAGAGGTAACTGAGTTCTATGCCGAGTAAAAAGCGAGCATGTATAACATTTAATTCAGCCGTGAAGACACAGGCTAAGGAGATATAAGCAATATAAATAAAGATTTTATTGTTGCAAACTGGAAGAGACTTAATATTTTGAAGCAATTTCATCATCAATATGATTGTGACAGATTGGTGTTAGATTTAGTATATGTTAATAGTAGTTTAATTGTTGTCATAATATGTGGGAATATGAATAAAAACCCATAATTAATCATTGTTATTTGGGTGGGCGCGGCACAGGCGAGAGAATTAAAAGAGGTGGATGTGCTACGGGATATGTTGGCGTTTAAAATGCCAGTATCAATGATTCGAGTGTTTATCTCTATTTTCTTCAATATTTATGCTGGTATATGTCTTTGGAGTTAAAGGTACAGACAGGCAGAGATTTTAATCAGTTTTTGTTTTGATTAATTCAGCGGCTGCATCACGCATAACGGCCTCATCTACAACACCGGTTAGAACGCGTTTGCCAAATATAAAACTGGGTACGCTTTTAATTTTGTGTTTTTTTGCATGATTGAAGTTTTCTAATAAGCGCTGTCGATATTTTTCTTCAGTCCATGCGGCATCGATGGTTTGGTTATTAATCCCGCATTCTTTTGCGATGCCTCGTAGTATGTCCCTGTCTCCAATATTTCTTTTATCGACAAAAAAAGCAGTAAATAATTTTTCGTGAAGCTGGTAAAAAGTTTCTCGTCCCAGTTGCTTGCTGGCTTCGGCTAAAAGAGAGGCGTCTTTAGAATTGGTAGTGAACGTATGTTCGGCCAGCGGGATGTTTTCTTCTTCAGCAACGCGCTTCAGGTTTCTCATTAATTCATTCCAGAACTCAGAAGAATAATCGAGATCGGTGACGGGTTCACCTTTGGCAGAATTTTCCGGATGAATTTCCAGAAAGCACCAGTTGATTTTCAGATCATAGCTGTCCTTGAGTCGCATCAAACGATGATGCCCGACATAACAGAAAGGGCAAATGTAATCGCTGTAAACGGTGACTTTTATTTCTGGAAGATTGGCCATCGGCTTGCCTTTAAAAGAAGATCATTTTCAATCCTATCAGCATTAGGAAGATGGCAAACCATTTTTTTAATGTGCTTTCAGGTAAGCGATGCGCCAGTTTTGCGCCGACTGGTGCAAACAGGAAACTGGTAGCAATGATCAGTGCGAAGGCAGGCAGGTGTACGTAACCTAGAGTATGTCCCGGTAAATTACTGATCGACCAGCCTGTATAAATATAGGAGGCTGCACCAAATACAGCAATGGGTAAGCCACAGGCTGCCGAGGTGGCAACAGCATTACGCATAGGAATATTATGCCAGTTTAAAAATGGCACAGTTAATGTGCCGCCGCCAATGCCGACGATGGCAGAGATGGTGCCGATGATAAAACCGCCTACGGCTGATTTTATTTTATCGAGCGATACAGCATGTTGCTGGCTTTGATGATTCCATAATAAATACATTGCCACGATAAATTCAAAAATACCGAAGCCTGGTTTGAGCACGTCCGTTTTTATATCGCTGGCTACGATGCCGCCAAACCATGCGCCCAGACAAATACCGGGGGCCAGCAGTAAAAAAACCGGCCAGAGTACGGCCTGTTTTTTGTGATGAGCGCGGGCGGATGAAATTGATGTGATGATAATGGTCGCCAGCGAGGTAGCTAGTGCCATGTGCATGATGTGTTCAGCGGGCAGGTTTTGTGCGCTGAATATAAAAAAAAGGACGGGTACGATAATCAGTCCACCGCCGACACCCAGTAAGCCACTGGCTAAACCGGCAAAAACACCTGTAGAAAGATAGAGTAGTGCCTCAGTCATAATGGGTAGTAGGCCGCATGAAGTATCTTTTTCGCTATAGCTGCGTTAAAAATGGTTTCAAAATGCTCATTTACTCGAATGTAAACTCCGCTTTTTCAACAATTCTTGCCTTGCTCTAACGAAAAATCTACATCATGCAAGGTACTTATTATGCGTCGTTAAATGTATCGTGAATTTTTTCTAGCAGTTCGCAATCAAGCATGCTGTGGCCATGAGTATCACCCGCCAGAACATTAAAGGGTTGATCAGGTTCACCCATGATATCGAGCACGATTGCAGCACCACTAAAGTCATCGTTATGCGTGTAGCCATTGACGGTGATGATTGTGGTTAGGTTTGCGTCATGTGTTGACAGAATACCGTTACGAGAATCTTCAAAAGCCAGGCATTCTTCCGGGTTCAAGTCCATTGCTTTCAGTGCGTAGTGGTAAATATCGCCTGCGGGTTTCTTGGCAGGAACGATGTCACCTGCGGCGATAACTTCAAACCAGTCCAGTGAGTCTGCGCCCAAAGTATGGGTGAGTAATGCTGTCACATTTTCAGGTGTGGTGGTAGTGGCGATGGCCAGGCGATAGCCTTTGTCGCGTGCCTCGTTGATCAGCCGCTCGACACCTGGGCGAAGTGGAATTGCGCCGGTTGATAACAGCTCGGTGTAGTGACGTGTTTTAGCGGCATGCAGTTCAGGTACCATGTCATCAAAGTTTTCTGGCAAATTATCACTGCCAAGAAGGTCGGAGACGCAATATCGCATGCGTTCCTTGCCGCCAGTGACCGCTAATAATTTGCCATATAGTTCGATATCC
>JAGLQT010000233.1 GCA_023136715.1 Gammaproteobacteria bacterium
AACCAGGAAAAACGTCAGTACCATAGCGTCTGGTTTGAAGCACAAGGTGAAGAGGAACCGGATGATTATTTATTTGCCGGTGATTCCTATGAACGTGAATTCAAAGTAACCGGTTCATTTCCCTATCGTTGTGGGCCACATCCAGAAATGACTGGAACGGTACATGTCACCGATTAATCAAAACACTTTTAAGAAAAAACATTCATGATCCACAAAGACTTTTTCCTGCGCAGTATTTTCTGCGCGCTTGCTTTAACACTGTCAAACCCTTTACTCGCAGAACCAGCCAGCGATGTAAAAAAACTCTACCGAGACAACTGCGCTGAATGTCACAGCGAACACCGTCTCGGTGGCATGGGCCCAGCGCTGTTACCAGAGAACCTGAAACGCCTGCGTAAGAAAGCAGCTGTTGAAGTTATAAAAAATGGTCGCGTCGCCACCCAGATGCCGTCCTTCAAGGAAAAGCTTTCTGACAAAGAGATTCAGTCACTGGTTGACTACGTATATACACCACTGGCAGAAACACCCGTGTGGGATATGGATAAGATCAAAGCCAGCCAGATCATCCATAACAAGGAAAGTGATTTATCTGACAAACCTGTTTTTGAAGTAGATGACCTGCTCAATATGTTCCTCGTGGTCGAACTCGGAGATCACCACGTTACCCTGCTCGATGGCGACAAACTGGAACCTATACATCGATTCAAATCACGTTTTGCATTACATGGCGGACCAAAATACTCACCGGATGGACGCTTTGTCTATTTTGCATCACGTGATGGCTGGATCAGCAAGTATGATATCTACAACCTGAAGTTAGTCGCAGAAATCCGCGCCGGTATCAATACCCGTAATCAGGCAGTCTCCGCAGATGGCCGCTACGTCATGATCGCTAACTATCTGCCACACACGCTAGTGTTACTGGATGCTAAAGATCTAAGCCCAATCAAACTCTACGACGTGAAAGATGACAACGGTAAAACTTCACGTGTCAGCGCCGTCTACACCGCACCACCACGTAATACCTTCATCGCTGCACTAAAAGATATCCCTGAACTCTGGGAAATTTCTTACGAAGATGAACCACCGATGGGATTCGGCATGTGGATGCACGATTACCGCGCAGACTCTGGTGAAAATACCAAGCTAGAGCCATTCCCCGTAAGAAAAATCAATGTTGATGGTTACCTCGATGATTTCTTCTTTGACCAGGAATATGTTTTACTCATCGGTGCTTCACGCGAAGGCAAAGGCCAGGTGATCGATATGGATCTTGGCCGCGTCGTCGTTCCCGATCTTGCACTACCAGGCATGCCCCACCTCGGCTCCGGTATCACCTGGGAATATAAAGGTCGTACCGTACTCGCCACGCCGAACCTGAAAGCAAACAACGTCAGTGTCATCGATATGGAAACCTGGAAAACCATCAAGAATATCGAAACACTCGGACCCGGCTTCTTCATGCGCAGTCACAAAAACTCAGCTTATGCCTGGGTAGACGTCTTTTTCGGACCCAATAAAGATGCGGTACACGTGATCGACAAAAACACGCTGGAAATCGTCAAGACCCTGCGCCCTGCTCCCGGCAAAACTGCAGCACACGTCGAATTCACCCGTGATGGAAAATATGCCCTGCTTAGTATCTGGGATCCTGAAGGCGCAGTTATTGTTTACGATGCAAAAACACTGCAAGAAATCAAACGCCTGCCAATGAATAAACCATCTGGGAAATACAATGTCTATAACAAGACACGGTATCTGGAGGGCACAAGTCATTAATCAAAAATATAAATATATTTCGTGCTCCTTATCAGTAACACTACCAAGCATTATTCTTAGAGGCTTTTACAATGAATAATAAAATAAAAAACATAAGTCTCTGGCTAATTCTTGGCCCTGTGCTTGCACTCCTGTTTTCTACCATTAGCTGGTATGTTATTTACCAGTTTTCACCGGACAAGCTGCTCAACATTGAAATATTATTTACCAAATTCCCGCTAGGGCTTTTCTTGTCACTAATGACACCCTGGGGATGGCTTATGTATGGCGGTTTACTATTTATGTATTCCAAAAAAACGAATATGAGTGTTTCATGCACTATCATCGGTGCTTTGCTGTTTGGTGGATTTTGGCCAATATGGTCTACATTTCTGACCACAGTTTAATTATTTTCCACATGAGCTGTAGGCTAGTCAGGGTAAATAACAAATGAAAGACTGCAGTGATTTCTGATCAAAGAGTTGAATCAGAATATTTTTTATTTCTCTAGGAATTGAACCGAACTACTGCAATAAACCCGAGCGTCTCCTACTCCCTGCTTCGCCTGCATCATGCACGCAGACCAATCTGACATTTTTTTAATCTGTATCTCATCATTAATTTTAATAAGATAAAAATTTCGGATCATACTTGTAGATGAAGCATGACCAAACTCAGAAAAGCTGAGATCACTTTGAATACAACGACTTTCAATAACGGGAATATTTGAAATGACAAAAACATCCTTGACCATTTTCTCTTTTTGCTGACACTGTTCTAATGTTTCCGTATTAACAAAAGAAGCATTGATGTCACCGGCTCCATTTTGCGTAAGCACCACCAATAGAAAAAATATTTTCACTGGAAGCGTCTACAATAAAACAAAACCTGACGAGATCTACTTAACTCCTTTATCAATGAGGAAATGACTATACTGCTTATCAGTACCATTGATATGATCAATTAGCCATTCACTGAGAAAGTTGAGTGCATTGGTCATAGCGGTATCACTGTCTTTCTCGTACTCAGCCAGCACTTCTTCAACCTTACTGATCATTTTTTCATGCTGCGCCTTGTGCGCCTCGAAATCAGGATAGGCATTCTGCTCCAGCACACCTTCCTCATAAGAAAAGTGTGTTTTGGTGTAATCCACCAATTCATTCAGTGCTTCTCGCTCAAATTCCTCACCGGTAGAATATTTAACTGCGGTCTGCAATTGATTGATCAGATTGATTAATTTTTTGTGTTGCTGGTCAATAGACTCGATACCAACACTATATTCATCCTTCCACTCCAGGAAATCCTTTGCTGCCATTTTTCTGTATAAAAAAGGAATCGCAATCAATGCCGCTAACAAAAGCCATGTCAACGGACTAGTGGGGCCAGCCATGAAACCCAATATTACAGCTACGATAAGCGTAAGAATAATGAGAGAAACACCGAACATACTTGCATTCTTATTCATAAAAAATCTCTTGTATAAAAATTGTATTGCCCACTAGCAGACCACTAAGACAACTAAAACCGCATCATCTACTCGTACGCCTAAGACTAGAAGCCCCATCCCGCGCATGCAGGATTAGTTGGGTATTTTAGGCTGGTAATCACTTAAAACCAAGTGATTCAGGTCAATTCTGGAGAGTGTTAGAAATTCTGTAATAGGAGTAATCGTTAATCATATTCAAATGAGCTATGGGCTCATAATAAAAGAGGCCTTAAAAGCCTGCCTATTGATCTACCCATATAGACTATTACTCACTCTACCGTAGAGTAATCAACAACTTACTGAATAATGTTTTGTGGAACTACTGTACGACTGTACGTTTGATTGCATCCTTATCATACTGGTAATGCTCCTCGTGAATTAGGACTCCTCTTTTGTACTCCCTGAATACCTTTACTCTTTCTGATGAGTCATAAATAACTTCATAGTAAGTATAAAACTGGTAAATCTCTTCATAATTTTTTTCTGACTCAATATCCCGAACTACACCTTGCTTAAAATAGTCATCTGAATAATACGGTATATCCGCTCGAATAACCTCAGGACGGGAATATGCCAGTGATGCAGACCCCATTAACAATAATGCCAGCCAAAAACGACTAAATGAACTCATCACAATACCTCGAAAGCCTAGGGTTTTTAATTAATGATCCTCTGATTAAACCCTATTTTATGCAAAAAAATAGCCGGAGCAATTATTCATCACTCCGGCCATTCTTCTTTTTTGTTTATACCTTATTTGGTAAATTGACTACGTATATAAGTAATCACTTTCCAGATATCATCTTCAGAAAGATTAACATCACTACCCGGACCAAAATCACTCATTTCAGTATCTTTACTACCATTCTCTATTATCCAGAAAAGTTGGCCATCTTTTCTCCCTTCCAAATAACCTGACTCGTTAAATGCAGTCGGCATTGGATCCA
>JAGLQT010000234.1 GCA_023136715.1 Gammaproteobacteria bacterium
CTCAAGGTCATTTTTTGTAAAATCTGATAACACGGTATTCTCTTTATAAATTTATTGGCGAAGTCTGAAACAAAAACACTACAACAATAGCTTTACCACGGGATGTCGGCACCATCTATGTCGATAAAACGCCCACTATCTTCAGCCTTCAAATTAAGCAGTGTATCGAACATCTGGCTCACGCTCTGTTTACAGCTGATTTCTGCATTGGGCCCACCCATATCTGTTTTTACCCAACCTGGATGCAGAGCAACACATTTTATATCCTTATCAGCCAGATCAAGAGACAAACTTTTAACCACCGAATTCAGGGCCGCTTTGCTGGAGCGATAAATATAACTGCCGCCTGATGTATTGTCTTCCATGCTACCCATTTTGCTGCTCAGACAGGCTATGATTTTTGATCGCCCCATCGACAGCTGTTCTACAAACAACTCTGACATTTTCATCGGTGCAATGGTATTCACTTTGAATGTTTCCGCCCAGTCGTGGGCATCGACCTGCCCGAAGCTGTTTTTATCTGAACCGTAAACACCAGCATTGTTGATCAGCATGTCGATTGCTTCGTGGCGCAATTCATAAGCCAGCGCCTGCAAGGTGGCCAGCTCAGACATATCAGCCAAAAAAACACTGACCCGGCCATTGGACAACTGCGCCATCGACAGCAAGTTTTCTGCCCGTTGTGGATTGCGGCAGCAAGCCAGCACATCCCATCCCTGATCCAGACCGTAACGCACCATTTCAAGACCAATACCGCGGCTGGCTCCGGTTATCAATATTTTCATTATTAATTGCCTTATTTTATCGAAACTAAAATAGTTAGTGATATAGCCTGAAAACACTAACACTTATAGTGATTACAAAAGAGTATTACTTGAGGGTGTATTAGAACCCTGTCAGAAAGAAGCGGAACATTTACAAATCATAAATACAGAAAATATTTGATGATTTCAAACCATCGGAGCGTTGCTGATCAACAGAAAACTAATCAACAAAGCTCCATCAACTTTATAGTTACTAACCTAAATTATAAAAACGATTCAAATAGAATTGTTCGTATTGGTCAGCGGGCAATGCTTTGCTCCAGTAAAAACCTTGAGCATATTGGCAGCCCAACCCTTTGAGCATATTAAGCTGACGCTCATTCTCAATACCTTCGGCCAATAGTTTCAATTTAAGCCCGCGTGTTAAGCCTGCAATAGCTGTCACTACAGCAACATCCTGTTCATTATCTGGAACACCGGCAATAAACGCATCATCAATTTTAACCACATCAATCGGCAAATCTTTCAGATTGGTCAATGAAGCAAAGCCAATACCAAAGTCATCAACGCTGATAGTCATACCCATATCGTGTAATTTAACCAACGTAGCTTCAATTTCACCTTCACTGGAAATCAAGGTTTTTTCAGTCACTTCGATGGTCAATTCAGAGGCTTCAACCTGATGTTCGTCCAAGGCTATTTTAAAGGCGGAGACGAGATCCTGATCCTTGAATTGTTTTGCAGTCAGATTAATAGAGACATTCTGGTTTTCCATACCAGCATCTTTCCACACCCGCAGTTGATGACAAATGGTTTTAATCATCCACTCACCAATCGAAATAATCAGACCACTTTCTATAGCCACCTGAAGAAAATCATCGGGACTAATAATGCCTTTTTCAGGATGCTGCCAACGTAGCAGGGCTTCCACACCCGAAATTTCATTATTATGAATATCAATCGTTGGCTGGTAATGAATTACCAGCTCATTATTTTCGATAGCCTGGCGAATACTATTTTCCAGCTCCAGCCGCTCCATCGCATTGACGCTCATTTCCGCTTTATAAAACTGGAAACAACGTCGTCCCTGCTCCTTGGCACGGAACATGGCGGTATCAGCATTTTTCAATAAGGTACTGGCATCAGCGCCATCATCAGGGAACATAGCAATACCAACGCTGGCACTGGTAAACGTTTCCTGATTATCCAGACGTACATTATGCTCAAGAATGGTGGTGACATTATCAGCGATAGAAATCGCATCATCTTCACCGTCGACATTTTCAATGATAATGGCAAACTCATCACCACCCAGTCGAGCCACAGTATCTGCCCGGCGCATGGATTTGGATAACAGATCACCCACCGCTTTAATCAACTTATCACCGGCTTCATGACCAAATGAATCATTCACCAGTTTGAAATCGTCAATATCAACCACCATCAGGGCGATAGATTCTCTATGTCTCTCGGCACGAACAATGGCCTGTTCCAGACGATCAACGAACAATAGACGATTAGGTAGCTGAGTTAAGGTATCGCGATACTCAAGTTGCTGTATTTTGCGCTCAGCCATCACACTTTTAACAATAGAGCGTACCCGATGCTTAAGTACCGCCCACTTGATGGGCTTGGTGATGTAATCAATGGCACCGACTTCATAGGCACGCTCTACCGAAGCATCATCATCCAGCCCGGTCAGCATAATCACAGGGACATCAATATGGCCTCTGTCTTTGAGTTGCTGACAAGTGGTGAAACCATCCAGACCCGGCATCACCGCATCCAGTAAAACTAATGCAGGATGTTGTTTTTCAACGGCTTTAATAGCATCCAGTCCATCTTCAGCTTCAACAATCTCGTAATCCTCAGATTCCAGAACATGGCGCACCATCAAGCGAATAGATGGATCATCGTCAGCAAGCACCACAATCGGCTTTTCTTCTTCTTTTTGTGGATTTTCGAAGAGGGAAACAACATTATTCATAAAGTACGACTCCGGTGATCTGTGTAATGATCAGAACAACACACAGGAACAATCTGATATGTTTAATAATTGTAGCTGTTTCGATTCATCTCTGCATAAAAATAGAAGAAAATACCCGCCCTTTCACTATTAGCCAGCAATAAAATTAGCAATTTCAGTCAGTTAAAACAATATTAATTCAGACTTTTTTCGACCAGTTCGTAAACATCCCGCGAAAGCTGCGGTAATTGCTTCAACCTGGCCAGCTCAGTCGTCATATGAGCCTGGCGTTGCTCATCAAAACGTTTCCAGCGAGTCAATGGTGTCGTCAAACGAGAGGCAATTTGCGGGTTCAGGTCATTAAGCTGCTCGATATAGTGCCCCAGCAGACGATAGCCTTCACCACTGGTTGCATGGAAACAGATTGGATTGCCTGAACAGAAGGCGCCCAACAGTGAGCGTACACGATTAGGATTCTTCAAATCAAAATCATCGTGCTCGAACAACTGCTCTACTCTTTCTAGCGTATCAGCCTGCGGAGCCGTGGCCTGAATCATAAACCACTTATCCATGACCAGTTGGTCATGCTGCCACTGCTGGTAGAAAGCTTCGATTACCCTGTCACGCGAACCACAGGCATGGTGAACCAGTACGCGGAAAGCGGCCAGCTGATCGGTCATATTACTGGCCTGTTCAAACTGCTGCAGCGCCAGTGCCTCGCCCTGCTCATTGCCGCTGGCTACCATATACGACAAAGCGGTGCTCTTTAAAGCACGTGCACCCATCGAAGCCGGCGACAGATCATACTCAACCGATTCGCATTGCTGATAAACCGCCAGCCACTCGTCGAACAGCTTGGCACCCAGTGTTTTTTCCATAAACTTTTGCGAATCATGAATTGCATCAACATCGACCACTTTCATCATCTCGGAAATGTAGGCCTGAGATGGCAGCGCCAGCGCTCGTGCTGATAACGCACGATCTAGTGATTTATTCTGCAATGTTGTCTGGTAAGCCGAAACCAGATAATCCGGTATAGATTGATCCTGATTGCCGTTGACCATATTCAGGATAATACGAATAGCTAGCTGCTGACCGGCATCCCAGCGATTAAAACCATCGCTGTCATTGGCCACGCAGAAAGCGAGCTCTTCATCTGAGCGATCAAACTTTATTTTTATCGGCGCAGAAAAATCTCTCAACATCGAAAGCACTGGTTTTTCTTTGACATCCTCGAAAACAAAACACTGCTCATCCTCGATCAGGCGAAGTGTGTGCGATGTGCTATTGGTGCCTTCGTAAATAACCTCCATATCATCACCAGAGCCTGATAACAGACCAACGCGAACAGGAATATCAAAAGCCGATTTGCTCTCCTGCTCTGGTGTCGCTGGTGTTGTTTGTTTTAAAGTAAGCGCGTAACGTTGCGCAGCTTCATCATAAGATTCCTGCACTGAAATTTCTGGCGTACCAGACTGCTTGTACCAGCGCCTGAACTGCGTCAGCTCGATATCATTCGCCGCTTCCATGGCGTCGATAAAATCTTCCGTAGTCACTGCCTGCCCATCGTGGCGATCAAAATACAGGTCCATACCTTTCCTGAAACCATCCTCACCCAGAATGGTGTGGATCATACGAATCACTTCCGCTCCCTTGTTGTAAACGGTGACCGTGTAAAAGTTATTAATCTCAAGATACGCATCCGGCTGAATCGGATGCGCCATCGGCCCAGCATCCTCAGCGAACTGCGCGGTACGTAAAACATTCACATCGTCGATGCGTTTGGTCGTTTCCGCATTCATATCGGCAGTAAAACACTGATCACGAAAAACCGTTAAACCTTCCTTCAGCGTCAACTGAAACCAGTCACGGCAGGTAACGCGATTACCGCTCCAGTTATGAAAATACTCGTGACCAATCACTGCTTCAATATTAATAAAATCAACATCGGTCGCGGTTTCTTTTTTCGCCAGCACGTATTTTGAATTAAAGACATTCAGCCCCTTATTCTCCATCGCGCCCATATTGAAATCATCGACAGCAACGATGTTATAAACATCCAGATCATATTCACGACCATAGACCTGCTCATCCCACTGCATGGATTTAACCAAGGAACGCATGGCGTGATCGCATTGATCAATATTATGATGCTGAACATAAATGCGCAGATCAACATCCCTGCCCGACATGGTTGTGAATTTATCTTCGATAAACGCCAAATCACCCGCAACTAATGCAAACAAATAGCAAGGTTTTTTAAACGGGTCTTCCCAACGCGCCCAGTGCCAGCCATTGTCATATTCACCTGTCGCCACCGGATTGCCATTCGATAATAGAACGGGGTATTTTTCCTTATTAGCAATTATCGTCGTGCTAAATATTGCCATCACATCGGGGCGATCCAGGAAGTAAGTGATTTTCCTGAATCCTTCGGCTTCGCATTGCGTGCAAAAGTTACCACTGGATTTATACAAACCTTCAAGCGATGTATTTTCCTGAGGTTTAATGATGGTTTTTATTTCTAAAGTGAAAACGTCAGGGACTGAATGGATAGTGAGATCAGTATCAGTAACTTCGTATTCAGAAGCATCCAGCACCCTGCCATCAACCGAGATGCTTTCAAGCCCTAGCTCTTCACCCTGAAGTACTAGAGGATGCTCGCCTGAGATGCTTTCATTCTTGCTCACGCTTAACGTGGAAGTTACCAGTGTTTGCTCTTCTTCAAGATCGAACACCAGATCAATATTGGTGATCCAGTATGGGGGTTGGGTGTAGTCTTTCAGGTAAATGGTGTTTGGGTTTGCGTCTTTCATAGTGAATCTGGAATTTGGGTAATGTTAAAAATTAATGGAACGATTTTAGCTAAATATCGGGATGGTTGGGGATTTAAACAACACGGGATTTATCCGGCTATTACTAACCTGATACGATAATTCGTATCTTCAGTTGTAGTGGGTTATATGCGGCGCGTTCTTGCACCTTACCCTTTGGACTCGCTGCGCTCATGCAAATTTGTGAACCGTCTACGCACCATAAAAAACATGTTGCTAAAGAACTAATCCTGTCGTCCCGACCAAAAAAAAGACCGTCTCGTTAGAGACAGTCTTTTTGTTTTTGGTCGGGACGACAGGATTTGAACCTGTGACCACTACACCCCCAGTGTAGTGCGCTACCAGACTGCGCTACGCCCCGTGAAGGTCGCATAGGATACCCGAAACAGGATAAACATATAAGATCTGATATGAAAGATTTTTGAAAAAAGAGGCTAATTAATTATCTTTTGAGCAGAACCAATAAATCTTCCAGCTCGGTTCTCATCTGACGTACGATCTGCTGACTCTGATTGTTATCATCAGCCACTTCTTCGCCGGTCAGTTTCTGGCGTGCACCGCCGATGGTGTAACCCTGATCATAGAGCAAACTGCGGATCTGACGAATAAGAATGACGTCATGACGCTGGTAGTAACGACGGTTTCCGCGACGTTTTACCGGTTTCAGTTGTGTGAATTCCTGCTCCCAGTATCGCAGGACGTGGGATTTAACGCCGCATAACTCACTGACTTCACCAATAGTGAAATAGCGTTTACTTGGTATTGTTGGTAATTCGTTATTGTTGCTCGCTTCCAGCA
>JAGLQT010000235.1 GCA_023136715.1 Gammaproteobacteria bacterium
GCCAGTAACTTTCTTGATTCCCAGTTAATTTGATAAACACGCCCGCTACTATTGTCGGCCAAATAAATCAGGCCGGTATCATCAATCGCCATTGCTTCCAGCTCAGCTTCACTACCAGTGATTTTCTTGATATTGCTGGCACTCAGGCGCTTGATCAAAGAACCGTCATGCTTGAACACCGAAACGATGCCGTCATCACGAGTTTCCAGCACATAAATCCTTTCCTGCGCATCAACGAACACCTGCACCGGCTCGAAAGTCTCACCTCCACGACCAGTAATAGACTGAATGAAGACGCCATCATTACCAAATATTGAAACGCGGCCATTACCGGTATTAGCCACGTACAAACGGCGGTTGGCTGACCAGGCAATACTTCCCGGACTGTCAAGCTGGCCTTCATCACCTCCACCAGTGACCAATTTTTTGATCAATTCACCTTTGGCGCTCACTTCAACTATAGATTCATCATCGCTGTTACTAACAATCAAACTGCCTTTGTTTTTGAAAACAGCACTGGTGATGCTCTTCGAAGAAAAAACCTTGCCCTTGCCCGAAAGAGTATAGGAAGCAAACTTATTCCCCTTGAAAGTAGTGATTGTGCCTAACTCTGAATCAATCACCAATAAGCTGCCTTCATGGTTAACGGCTATCGAGGCAATATTTCCAAATCGAACGCTTTTACCATCTGCTTTGATGGTTCGCTCTAATGAAACCGCAGCCTGTGCTGAGGCACCGACTAATAGGCCAGAAATAACGGCCAGACTAAAAAAAGACAGGCATTGACGAAAAAATTGACGTGATTTCAATTGAAAACCTCTTAAATTAAGCAATCGCTAACAATAAACATCTTAAATTCATGAACAGGATCAGATCAACATCCATCAGACACCGCAACCTTATGACCTGACCGAATGTATAAATCGACGTTGAACAAACTATATTTAATAAAGACCCATAAATATATAGCGCAAGCTAGCGCAACAAGCACTAAAAATGAGGTTGTTATCGAAGATTATATACAATAGAACAGGCAAGCCAAAGGTTGTTAGACCATATCAGCACGCTACTCGGGTAATCGAATAAATTTTGAAGCTTCAGCCAGTACAAACGCCTTAAAAGCCTTTGCCACCGGCGATAATCGCTTGCCCTTTCGCTGCAAAATATACCAGTAACGCTTAATCGGAAAATCTTCGATATCCAGTATCGCCAATCTTTTCGTCTCCAGCTCCAGCTCCAGAGTGTGGATTGACACGATACCCAGCCCCAGGCCCGCCTCAACCGCCTGTTTAATCGCCTCGTTACTGGTCATTTCAATGCCCATCTTAAAGTCGACACCGTGCTGGTCAAAAAATCGTTTAATTGCACTACGGGTTCCCGAGCCAGCCTCTCGAACCACAAAACTCTCTTTAGAAATCTGTTCCAGAGGGATTTTTTTACGCTCCACCAGAGGATGGTCAGCCGGCGCAATCATCACTAATGGATTTTCCATGAAGGCCTCAGCATCCACTTCCATGCCTTCCGGTGGCTGCCCCATTATCACCAGATCACGCTCATTATTATCCAGCTGGCGGCGCAAGGTTTCACGGTTAGTGACATCCACGCTGATAGTAATACCATCATGAAGTTTTGAAAATGCGGCCAGCAATCGTGTTGCAAAATGACTGGCCGTAGTCGCCACAGAAATCGACAACTCACCCTGCCCCAGCCCTTTAATCGCCTCAAAGACCTTGTCGGCCTCATCCAGCAAATCCTCAATATTACGCCCATAGGCATACATTTCACGCCCTGCATCAGTCATAAACATCTGCTTACCCAGCTGCTCGAATAAGGGCAAACCAATATTGTCTTCCAGTTGACGTATTTGCATTGAAACCGCTGGCTGGCTGAGGTGCAGCTCCTCAGCCGCACGCGTGTAGTTCAGGTGCCTGACTACCGCATTGAACACCTCTATTTGTCGCAAAGTAATATGCATGGTTGCCATGCTATCATAAGTTAAAACTTATGATAACAATCAAAAAG
>JAGLQT010000236.1 GCA_023136715.1 Gammaproteobacteria bacterium
TTTCCAGTTTAAAAGAACTTCTGGCAATTAATGGCTACGAAACTGATGTAGCGGTTGGTGGTGAAGAAGCTATCTGCTGCATTAACCAAAAAGAATACGACCTGGTTTTACTGGATCTACATATGCCTCACGTCAACGGCTATGATGTGATGCAACACATAAAATCCATCAATCAAACGCCTGCTGTGGTGATTGTCAGCGGCGAAACCTCCTTTGATTCAGCTCGCAAAGCCTGCTCTGCTGGTAGCTATGACTTCTTATGCAAGCCTTATAAGGCAGAAGAATTATTGATTACAGTAAAAAATGCGCTCAATGAAAAACAACTAAAGAAACAGAATTCAGTGATGCAAATACAGCTCAAAGAATCTGAGCGTTTACATCGTTATCTGGTCAACGCCTCACCGGATATTATTTATATTCTCGACCCACAGGGTCACTTCACTTTCATCAATGAACGTATCGAAAATTTATTAGGTTTTAGCGCAGAAGAACTCGTTGGTAAGCATTATTCAATACTGGTTCATCAGGACGACATTGAAAAAGCTAAATATATTTTCAATGAACGACGCGTTGGCGAACGAGCTTCAACCAATATCGAGCTTCGTCTCATATGCAAAGATGGTTCCGAACCACGGCATTTTGAAAACAAAACCCTGCCCATTGAACTAAGTTCCATGGGTATTTACACGGGCGCCAAAAAAGACACAGATAATAACTATCTGGGAACCTATGGCATTGCTCGTGACATTACCGATCGCAAAATTGCTGAAGAAACTATTACCTTCCAGGCTTACCACGACCTACTCACCAGCTTGCCTAATCGCGCCTTATTACACGACCGATTAAGCCTTGCTATCACTCAGGCCAAACGCGAAAACGACATGTTGGCCGTGATGTTTCTGGATCTGGATCGATTTAAAAATATCAATGACAGCTTAGGACATATTATTGGTGATGAGGTATTACAACAGGTCAGCACCCGTCTTAAAAGCTGCTTACGTGAAGGTGATACACTGGCCAGATTTGGCGGTGATGAATTTACATTGATGCTGCCAAAAATCAGCGACAATAAAGAAGACGTTATAAAAGTTGCTGAAAAAATCACTCATATATTAAAAGAACCTTTTTTCGTCGAAAGCAATGAACTCTATATAAGCGCCAGCATTGGTATTTCACTGTACCCGCATGATGGCTCTGATATGGACGCCTTAATTAAAAATGCTGATATCGCCATGTACCATGTAAAAGGACAGGGGAAGAATGGTTATCAGTTTTTCTCCGACGACATGGATACACCCTACTTCAAGAATCTTTCACTGGATACAGGTATTCACAACGCATTGCAATTTGAAGAATTCTCTTTGCTATATCAGCCACAAATTAATGTTAAATCAGGTGAGATTATTGGTGTCGAAGCTTTGCTCCGCTGGAATCATCCAAAACATGGTCAGATATCACCCAATGATTTTATTCCTTTTGCCGAAGAAACTGGTTTAATTATAGAAATAGACAACTGGGTATTAAATAATGCCATCTACCAGGCCAGTCAGTGGA
>JAGLQT010000237.1 GCA_023136715.1 Gammaproteobacteria bacterium
CCGCTGAGCAGGGTCACGCGGTGGCGCAGCACGGTTTGGGCTTTATGTACATGGAAGGCGAATGCACCGAGCAGAACGCGCAGGAAGCCATCAAATGGTTCGAGAAAGCTGCTGAACAGGGCCTGATGGGCTCTTTGACCACACTGGCAATGATGTATGAAGAAGGCAAGGGTGTTGAGAAAGACCCCGCCGAAGCAAAACGCCTGTACAAACTAGCCGGTTTTGATCAATAAGCTTTAATAAAGCACTTATCACTTAATTTTTATAAGTAAGTAGTTACTATGCGTCCAGCCCATCTATTAACAGTAATCGAAAAAGAATTCTCCAGTGCAGACACGGGGCATCACACACCAGTGATGCTGTGGGGAGCGCCCGGTGTCGGTAAATCACAAATGGTGGCGCAGATTGCCGAGCGCCATGATGTACCGCTGATTGATATTCGTCTTTCACAAATGGAGCCCAGCGATTTGCGCGGTATTCCTTTCCGTGTCGATGAATTTGTCGAGTGGGCAGTGCCCTCCATGCTGCCTAACTTAAAGCGTCACGGTAACAGCGGTATTTTGTTTCTCGATGAGATTACTTCAGCACCACCGAGTGTCTCTGCTGCAGCCTACCAGCTGATTCTTGATCGTAAACTGGGTGAATACGAAGTGCCGGAAGGTTGGGCGATTATCGCCGCTGGTAATCGTCAGGGTGATCGTGGCGTGACCTATAGCATGCCCGCACCGTTGGCGAATCGATTCTCGCATTATGAAGTTGAAATCAACCTCGATGACTGGGTTGCCTGGGCTTATGCCAATGGTATTGATGAACGCATTATTGCTTTTCTGCGTTTTCGTCAGGATTTATTATTCGAGTTTGATGCGGCGCAAAATCCGGTGGCATTCCCATCACCACGTTCCTGGGAATTTGCGCATCGAGCGCTACAAAAATTTGATGAGTCGAATAATTTATTACTCGGTGCCCTGCAAGCCTGTGTGGGTAAAGCAGCAGGTATCGAAGTAAAAGCCTTTGTTGATAGTCTCGATCAAATGCCTGACCTTGATGCAATTGTTAAAGGTGAGGAAGTGCCGGCACCTAAAGAAATTGATTTGCAGTATGCCGTGGCCACCGCGTTAGTCGGACGTGCTATTCGTGCCAAAGAGACCAGTGATGCTATGACTGTGCACGGCAATATTCTCAACTACGCCAGTCGTCTTCCACAACGTGAAATGGGCGTGATGATGGTCTCGGATATGCACAGGGCAGTGGGACAGGATATTTTCGCTGTGCCGGAATTCGCTAGTTGGGCGGATAAAATTGCGGATATTATGCTTTATTAAATGCAATACCCCGACGTCGAAACCAAACTCGCCACCGCCAGAACGCGCTTAATTCTGGACAAGCCTTTTTTGGGTGCGTTAGTTTTACGTTTGCCGATGGTGCCTGCCGATTCTTCCTGGTGCGAAACTACCTTCAGCGATGGTAAAACTTTTTATTACAACAACGATTACATCGATGCGCTCGATTCAGAGCAAACCCAGTTCGCTTTATCGCACGAAGCTTTGCATTGTGCGCTTTCCCATTTTTATCGAAAAGGTCACCGGGTAAAACATCGTTGGGAACTGGCTTGCGATTACGCCGTCAACCCCATGTTGATCAATGATGGTTTGAAACCTACGCCGGATGCGATGCATTTGCGCGAATACGAAGGCATGACTGCGGAAGAAATTTATCCCTGTCTCGAAGATAATGACAACGACGGTGAACGCGATCTAGAACAGAATAAGGATGACAGTTCTGAAGACGGTGATAACGAGTCGCCCGAAAACAAAGATAATAACGGCGGCGAAAACGAACGCAAAAAAAATGACAAGCAGGATGGTCAGGGCAATAAAAATGATTCCTCAAAAGAGGGCGGACAAACCGGTTCTAATCCACCACCTGAAATGTCACCACAGGAGCTGGAAGATTTAAGCGTGCAGTGGCAGCAGCGAATGGCGGGTGCTGCACAGCAGGCTTTGCAGTCGGGTAAGTTAGAAGGTGATATGGCGCGCATGGTTGATCACCTGTTGCAGCCAAAACTGCCGTGGCGCATGTTACTGGCGCGTTACATGTCAGCCACCGCGAGAGACGATTACAGTTATACACGGCCTTCTACGCGTCGTGGTGATCCAGCGGTTTACCCCAGCTTGCGCAGCAGCGAAACCAATATCGTTGTCGCCGTCGATACCAGTGGTTCAATTTCTGCCGAAGAGATTCAGGAATTTATTTCAGAAATTGATGCGATAAAAAGTCAGGTGCGTGCAGGTATTACTTTACTAACCTGCGATTCAGAATTGAATTACGGTTGCCCCTGGTTATTTGCACCCTGGGATGAATTTAAGTTTGATGTCGAGCTACGCGGTGGCGGTGGCACAAATTTCAAACCTGTTTTTGCCTGGGCAGAAGATCAGGATAAAGCACCCGACATGTTAATTTATTTTACCGATGCCGAAGGTGTGTTCCCCGAGGTCGAGCCTGCTTTTCCTGTGACATGGTTGGTGAAAGGAAAAACTACCGTGCCTTTTGGACAAAGAATACAGTTGAATTAATATGGAACTCTCAGCAGAAGATAATTTACGTCTCAACGTTTTGCTTGCACAACAACTGCAGGCAGTGCGCATTGATGAATCAAAAATGATTGTGCATGCACTTACCGATAAAGGTGAAGCCAAGGTTGTTTTGAATCCGAACTGCAAGGATGAAAAATACCTGAAAGAAGTGAAGGCGCTTTTCTCGACACACGTCATGGGTTCACCTGGTGGTTATCCTGTGTTTTTAAAACGCTGGACGCGCATGGGGCAGGCGAGAGATGAGAGTTTGCAGCAATTATTGTTGCTGGGTGAACCAGAGGCTGTGGTAGCTGCAGTGCATGCACCGGGTTTGTCTGATGAACAGGCTGAACGTGCCTGGTGGATTATGCCTACAGCGGATAATGCCAGGCGTATGCTGGAAAAAGAAGCAGTGGTTCAGGGAAAGACTGGCCCCGTGCTGGCTGATTTTTTAATTGAGTTTTTACCTTTTGAAGAAGATCCGCACGTTATGATCGATTCGGTTCGCCTGGTATTGCAACCGGGTTTAATTAGTGAAGAAGAAAAGCTGAAGCTGTGGGCGAAAGCAAAATCAAAGCGCAATCTTTATGTTGGTTTTATGCATG
>JAGLQT010000238.1 GCA_023136715.1 Gammaproteobacteria bacterium
TGCCGGATGGCCTGCCAGTCGAGGCGCAGTCGCATTCATCTTATGAGTCAGTGATAGAAAAAATTCAAATGCTAGTTGCTGAAAATAACACCTATGCGCTTATGCTAAGCCGCATACTGAGTGATCGTGGTCAGGCTTTTATTCAAACAGCAGAGATGGCATTGAAAAAACCAAGCAATCAGGAGGTAGTAGAAGCTTTGCTCAATGCGATTTCTGTTTATTTCGATGCGATAAAACTCGAATCGTTTACTGCAGATAATATCGAAACTATTTTTGATGAGACAGCCTGCATTTGTGATGTGGCTGAGAGTGCAGCATTGAAGCAGGTGCTGGATGTTGTGCCTGAGATGAAAGATAAAATTCAGGCGATGCTGGTACTGTCATGTCTGAGTGTGAAGCTGATTAACCCTGTATTTTCACAGACCGATGCTATCGGTACCATGATGCGTAAAAAGATAAAGCATATTACTGATCCGATTGTGGATCAGTTACACATTCTTTATGAAAAATAAGAGCACCTTTATTTTTTCTCTATATTGATATCAAAAGTGTGCTGATAGCGAATGTCATTCCTAAAATGATTAGGGCTGAGTTTGCTTCTAATTTTTGCCAGGAACTTACTCATTGGTTTTAGGCTTGTTTTGTGTTTTTCGGCATAAATCGCCTTAAATTTTTCAAAGTCTTCACCCAATGATTTGTTGTTGCCACCAATAAAGTAAACCATTTTTGGTCGCTGATTGTAGCCAATAGTTACTGTTATTTTTGTGTCAAAGTCTTTGAATGTGTTTGTGTAAAAGGAAGGTGTGTACCTGTAGTAATCATAAGGGCAACCATGTATGTTGTAGCAAAATGGAGTGGCTATAATAACGGTGCCATCATCGCCGATTACCCTTTTTATTTCATCAAAAGCACGCCATGATTCTTCTACGTGCTCAAATAAATTCATAGCAATAACGGTATTTATTGATTTGTCTTCAAAAGGTAGCTCTCTGACATCACAGGCAATATCGACATGGTCGCCTTCTATATAATCAAGGCCTGTGTATTCATCTGAGGAATATCCTTTGTTAAAGATATTTCTGGCAGATAGAGGTTTTTGGTTTTCGATAACCCTTGCGCCTAATTCGATAATTCTAGTTTTAATATCGAAAGCTTCGTCAACGGCTTGCATGAATGCGTAGTCAATTTTTTCCATTGTAATTCCTTATGTATTTTAATTGTTATTTATTAAACGCTTCTTTGTAAGTGTCTTCGCTAAAACCAACCAGAAGCTGGTCGTCGATTTCGAGAACAGGGCGTTTAATCGCGCTGGGGTTTTCAATCATAACTTGAATGGCTGAGACTTTGTCAATATTTTCTTTAACGCTGTCATCCAGTTTTCGCCAGGTGGTGCCACGACGATTGAGCAAAATTTCCCAGCCAATGGTTTTGATCCAGAGTTTTAATTCATCTTCTGGCACACCGGCTTTTTTGTAATCGTGAAAGATGTAAGTCACGTCGTTGGCTTCTAACCAACGACGTGCTTTTTTCATCGTGTCACAATTTGGAATGCCAAAAAGTGTTGTTGCCATTTTTAATCTATGCTACGAAGCAAATCGTTCAAACCAGTTTTACCCAGCGTTTTTGCATCGACCTGCTTAACAATAACTGCACAGTACAGGCTGTAAGTGCCGTCTTTTGAAGGCAGGTTACCTGAAACCACAACTGAGCCAGCAGGAATGCGACCGTAAGTAATTTCACCAGTCATGCGGTTGAAAATTTTGGTGCTCTGGCCGATGTAAACGCCCATGGAAATTACTGAGCCTTTTTCAACAATCACGCCTTCAACCACTTCTGAACGTGCACCAATGAAGCAGTCATCTTCGATGATGGTTGGAGCAGCTTGCAGTGGTTCTAAAACACCACCAATGCCAACGCCGCCAGACAGGTGAACGTTTTTACCGATCTGCGCACATGAACCTACAGTAGCCCATGTGTCTACCATCGTGCCTTCATCGACATAAGCGCCGATGTTGACGTATGAAGGCATCAGTACCACGTTAGGTGCAACGTATGAACCGATACGTGCAGTCGCTGGTGGTACTACGCGTACGCCAGACTCGCGGAAATCACGGATGTTGTGATTGGCAAATTTTGAATCGACTTTATCGTAGTAGTTGGTGAAACCACCTTTGATGAATTCGTTGTCGTTTATGCGGAAAGAAAGCAGTACCGCTTTTTTCAGCCATTCGTTAAC
>JAGLQT010000239.1 GCA_023136715.1 Gammaproteobacteria bacterium
CTAGCGCGCATGAAGCCCTGCAAGCAATCGAAGATAAACAGCTTGCTGTATTGTTAAGCGATATGATTGACAGGAAACATGACAGGGCGACAAAACACGGTTACGGAAAAAATATTTTGAATGTAAAAGACGTTTTGCAATGGTGTGTTGAATATGGTGATGCCTGGCTACAAGAATGTAGCAACAAGGCTCTAATGGATATGGATAAGCAAGTTTATGCCTGAACTGTTTGAAAAAATATTACTTCTTAAAAGATCAGATATCTTTAATGAAATCAATACCGAGGATTTGCGCTTTGTTGCGGATGCTCTGGAAGAGGAGCGTTTTTTTGAAGGCGATCATATTTTTGAGAAAAATGATCGTGGTGAATATATGTATTTGATCATTGAAGGTGAAGTGGGTATCGCTCTGGAGAAAAATAGTGATAATTTTGTTGCGATTATGTCGGTGGGCGAGTGTTTTGGCGAAATGAATTTGTTGGATGATTTGCCGCGTTCAGCCTCTGCTGTCGTGTTGCAGGATGCAACGCTGTTAAAGTTAAGTCGTGCCAGGCTTCGCGGTTTGATTATGAGTTATCCAGAGCTGGGATTGGGCATGCTTAAGTCGCTATCGTTAAAATTAAGAGAAACAACAAAGTTGATTTCAAATAATAAGTAATGAAAAAAAATTATAATCGGCTTGTTGTAATACAGGAGGATGCATGAAGAAGTTGCAATCAGTTTTATCAATATTAATTTTTATGGCGTTTGCGCCAGCATCAAATGTTTTCGCTGGCAATGCAGATCATCCTGATGATACGCATTATACGGATTCTGGGTTCTTCGATATTCATGTTTGTAACTGGCCGGATAGACCGCCTTTTTATATGACGCTTTTCAGTACGTTTAAATTTAATGAGATCAAGTCTATTGAATTAATGAATGCCGGTGGTGATAAATTAGCCTCGATGAATTTATCTAAATTCAGGGTAATAAGCTCAGATAATAAGCCTGAGAAAAGGGTTTTTATAAATCAGATTGTTCGTCCGAAAAATTATGCTGATGGCTGGTTCGTGGCGAAAATAACACTAAGCGATGGCTCGCTTCATATTGCTAAAGATTTTGTCGAGCATGGGGTTTTGCCGATTGCCTCTGAACTGCAGCCAGAACGCCGTGAACAGCTGGCCGATGTGCCAGAAACTTTGAGCTGGCCTGTGGTAGAAGGCGCCTCCTATTATCAGGTGTTTATTAAGGATAAATGGGATGAAGATAAGTTGATTTTTTCCTCAAAACTTTTAAGTGAGCCAGAATTGACTTTACCCGGTGATTTGCTCGAATACGGTGGTTTTTATTCGTGGCGAGTACACGCCAGGGATATTAACGAAGATGTGAAGTTGGGTGATTTTAATTTAGGCTCACTGAGCTCGTGGCAGCAATTTACTGTCGTCGACTGATTCTGCTAGTCTAGAATTCTTCTACGCTATAGCGCTGAATTTTTATGTCGTCGCTCCAGTAATTCTCCGGCAAGCCAGATTTTAATTTTAGGTGATGGAGAAAATCTCGAGATTCGGCAAGAGATTCCCACACCGAGGGTAAAAAAGTTCCACGCCGACGCCCTTCCTCCATAATCAGGCCATCAATGCCTGGTTTTAGTTGGCGAATTAAATCTTCTTCAGAATCGAAAGACATTTTTTCTGGCGTGCCGAGAATCGAAATATGAATATCCAGTTGTTCGAGTTCATTTTCTTTTAGTGGCGGGAAGCGTGGGTCAGAAAAAGCGGCAGCAAAAGCATTGTGCGCAACATCTTCAGCCAGAGGGCGAATGGGCTCGAGCATGCCTATGCAGCCGCGTAGTTGGCCATGTTTGTTAAGAGTAACAAAAGTGGCTCGATTGGTTTGCAGTGCCGTATCCAGTTTGCTTGAATCAACAGCCATAGCCTTGCCGTTGGATAAACCTGATTTGATTGAGTCGTAGGCGATGTCGTGAAGTTGTTGGCGTTGTTTTTCGTTATGCATAAATATCTATCATGGTTGTATGAATGCCCAGGCACCATAGCCGACGACTTGATCCTTGCTGCCAGCGGTGTCACCGGAGTTGCGTAAATCGAGTGTGGTCACTTTTAAATGGTGTTTACGTGCGGATAGCAATAAACCCAGTACAGGATTACGACCACATGCCTGTTCATGATGAATATGGTCAGGATCAAGATTTTCAATGGCCTGACAGGTGGCTGAGTCCATTTGCTGCGCAGTATGGTAATCGTGGTAGTGGCTCAGGTCGGATGAGATAACAATCAGCGTTTCATCGCCGCCCCAGACGGCTTCCAGAACTTCGTGTACTTCAGTGCTGCTGGCATCACCAACAACCAGGGGTAACAGGGAGAAATCATTGAGCGTTTCCTGTAGAAAGGGAAGTTGTACTTCCAGGCTGTGCTCTTGCTCATGGGTTTGATCAAATTCCTGCACTTGCGGGAATTGAAGTAATCTTTCGCTAAGTTCGCGGTCAATTGGAATCGAGCCCAGAGGGGTTTCAAAATAATCAGCACTGCTGGTAGCCAGGCCAGATAAGGCGACGCGATGGCAGGGACCTAACAAAACAACGCGCCGAATTTTATCTCTGGCGGGGATGAGCTGCGCATAAGCGCTGGCGGCAATGGGGCCGGAGTAAATATAACCAGCATGAGGCACGATGATTGCCTTGGGAGTTGCGGTGGCGATGCTGGATTCGGCGAGCATCGCTTGAACCTCCGCCTGAAGCTGTGCGGGGTCACCGGTATAAAACATATCAGCGACTGCAGCAGGTCGAATGCCGGACATAACAGAACTCCTTCATCAATTGATAGTGTTACCCTTTGGTTATTATGCGACCATTGGACTTTAAATGTATAGGGTTTAGCACTATATTTAGCTATACAGGTGATTGATTATGACGACTCAAAAAGAAAATATTTTGATGACTGATGCAGGTGTGGTGCCAACTCGGTATTGGCACCAGCTAGATGATGGTCGCGTGCAGTGTGATTTATGTCCACGCGAATGTAAATTGCATGAGGGGCAACGTGGCCTGTGTTTTGTTCGAGCACGTACCGATAACCAGATTGTGCTGACTACTTACGGGCGGTCGAGTGGTTATTGCATCGATCCTATCGAGAAAAAGCCGCTCAACCATTTTTTACCGGGAACGCCGG
>JAGLQT010000024.1 GCA_023136715.1 Gammaproteobacteria bacterium
TCCTGAAAGTTGCTGGCAAGCCCAAGCGAAGCCGAACGACTCCGGATCACTGTCATTGCCGCCTGAATCGATTCCTGCATCACATCACCCAATTGGCCAGTGTAAGACAGTTTACCCTTGCCCGGCATGACTGCTGACTCAATGGTTAATATCTCACCACCCACTTCTGTCCAGGCCAGACCAGTAACCTGACCAATCTGATTGTGTTTTTCTGCCACACCATAACGGAAACGTTTTACACCCAGATATTTTTCAAGATTTCTTGATGTTACAGAAACGGCCTTGCTTTTAGGTTCAAGCACCATTTTCTTAACGACCTTACGGCAAATTTTAGCCAGTTCACGTTGCATACTACGCACACCCGCTTCACGGGTATAAAGGCGAACGATATCTCGCAATGCAGCTTCATTAACCTGTAACTCAGTATCCTTCAGGCCATTCTCTTCCATCTGTTTGGGCAACAAATATTTCCTGGCAATAGCCACCTTTTCGTCTTCGGTATAACCCGGTAAACGAATCACTTCCATACGATCAAGCAGAGGCGCTGGAATATTCATACTATTTGATGTCGCAACAAACATCACGTCAGAAAGATCAAAATCGACCTCCAGATAGTGATCTGAAAATGTGTGATTTTGCTCAGGATCAAGCACTTCTAACAGGGCAGAGGCAGGATCACCACGGAAATCTGCTGCCATTTTATCAATTTCGTCTAGCAAAAACAATGGGTTACGCGTGCCAACCTTGCTCAGATTCTGAATCACTTTGCCTGGCAGGGAACCAATATAAGTTCGACGATGACCACGGATTTCAGACTCATCACGCACACCACCCAAAGACATACGGGTATATTTTCGATTAGTCGCACGTGCAATAGATTGACCTAGTGAAGTTTTACCTACGCCCGGTGGGCCCACCAAACACAAAATAGGTCCTTTAAGCTTTTTGACACGCTGTTGCACAGCAAGATATTCAAGAATACGTTCTTTAACTTTTTCCAGACCATAGTGATCATCGTTGAGCACCTGTTCTGCACCCGCAAGATCACGTCGGATTTTTGATTTTTTCTTCCAGGGACAATCAGCCAGCCAGTCGATATAATTTCTCACCACCGTCGCTTCAGCAGACATGGGGGACATCATTTTTAGCTTATTGAGCTCACTCGTGGCCTTCTTATTGGCCTCTTTGCTCATACCAGCTTCTTCAATACGTTTTTCAAGTTCTTCAACTTCATTGGGCACATCGTCCATATCACCCAGTTCTTTTTGAATCGCTTTCATTTGCTCATTTAAATAATATTCGCGCTGACTTTTTTCCATCTGCTGCTTAACGCGTCCACGAATACGTTTTTCGATTTGTAACAAATCAATTTCAGCATCGATCAATTTCATTAAATACTCAAGCCGTTCATGCACACTGGCCATCTCAAGGATCTTCTGTTTCTCATCAAGCTTCAATGACATATGAGCGGCAATGGTATCGGATAACCTTGATGGCTCATCAATTCCTGCCAACGAAGTCAGGATCTCAGCAGGAACTTTTTTATTGAGCTTAACGTACTGATCGAAGACGTTCATGATAGAACGCGACAGTATTTCGAGCTCACGATCATCTTCAGCCGGGATTTCACCCAGCTCGGTGTAATTAGCTACAAAAAAATCACCGCTTTCATGCAGCCCTTCCACTTTTGCACGTTGCACACCTTCGACCAAAACTTTGATGGTGCCATCAGGCAACTTCAGTAGTTGAAGAATTGTTGCCAATGTACCAATTTCGTGGACATCATCGATACCAGGTTCATCAATATCGGCACTCTTCTGCGCAATCAATAAAATCTTCTTATTATTCTGCATAGCCGTATCAAGAGCCTGAATTGACTTTTCACGGCCGACAAACAGAGGAATAACCATGTGTGGATAAACCACTACATCACGTAAGGGTAAAACGGGAACTTCTGTTGTCACAGATGAACTGGGTTGATCTTTATCACTTGAACTGGCCATGGGTGCCTCTATTTTATGGATTCTTAGTACCAGTGGGGACAGCTTGCACGTTTTTCAAGAGCGATATAACGCGCAAGCAGAATTAATTAGCAGTCAAGCAGACTATTACTCTTGCGAGACCTGCTTTTTATCACCACCTTGATAGACAAGCAGTGGTTGATTATCACCTGAAACAACCGAGGCATCGATAACCACTTTAGAAACATCATCCTGAGAAGGCAGTTCGTACATGGTATCAAGCAGTATATTTTCCAGAATCGTACGCAGGCCACGAGCACCTGTTTTACGCTCCATAGCTTTCTTGGCAATTGCATGCAAGGCATCATCACGCAACTCAAGTTCACTGCCTTCCATTTCGATCATCTTGGAATATTGCTTAACCAGTGCATTCTTGGGCTTAGTGAGGATGGTCACCAGAGCATCTTCGTCCAGCTCATTCAGCGTAGCCACTACGGGTAAGCGACCGACAAATTCAGGTATCAGTCCGTATTGAATCAGATCATCTGACTCAAGGTCATCCAGCACATCACTGAACTGACGTTTCTCTTCGGACGAACGTACCTCAGCACCAAAGCCAATACCACCTTTCTCAGAACGATGACGAATCACCTTATCCAGTCCGGAAAAAGCACCTCCACATATAAATAAGATACTGCCTGTGTCTACTTGCAGGAATTCCTGCTGAGGATGCTTGCGACCACCTTGAGGTGGAACCGATGCAACTGTACCTTCGATCAATTTCAGAAGCGCCTGTTGTACGCCCTCGCCAGAAACATCACGGGTGATAGACGGGTTATCAGACTTACGTGAAATTTTGTCGATTTCATCAATATAAACAATGCCAGTTTGCGCTTTATCAACATCATAATCGCACTTCTGCAATAATTTCTGGATGATATTTTCAACATCCTCACCCACATAACCGGCTTCAGTCAGTGTGGTTGCATCCGCAATAGTGAACGGCACATCAAGTAAACGCGCTAATGTCTCAGCCAGCAAAGTTTTACCCGAGCCGGTTGGTCCAATCAGCAGAATATTACTCTTGGAAAGCTCAATATCATCCTTCTTATGCTTAACTTCCAGACGCTTGTAATGGTTGTATACAGCAACAGCCAGAACCTTTTTCGCTTTCTCCTGACCAATCACATAATCGTCAAGAATGTCATGAATTTCCTGGGGAGTTGGTAACTTACGAATTGCTGATGAAGTTTCTTCTTCCATCTCTTCGAGAATAATGTCGTTACATAACTCGACACATTCGTCGCAGACATAAACAGAAGGACCTGCAATCAGTTTTTTTACTTCGTGCTGACTCTTACCGCAAAAAGAACAGTAGAGTAGTTTTTCTGAATCGTTACCAGAATGGTTCTTATCGTCGCTCATCTAGTTGTTAAACCTCAGGCTTATGCCTCTTTGTCTGTTTCGCCTTGCTGTATCACAAAAAAATCGCAAGACTTCGATTACCTATATATCGTATAGACAATAGTCCATAAACGTCATTTCAACAGAAATTTAAGACTGAAAAAACCCTTTTTTCACTGAGAATTCACCCAGATCAAGAAAGTTACAATGCAGAGTTTAAGATCTTTTCTCTAATACTTCGTCAATCAGGCCGTATTCTTTAGCTTGTTCCGAGTCCATGAAGTTATCACGTTCAGTGTCATTATCAATCGTTTCGATATCCTGGCCTGTGTGATGCGCCAATAAACGATTCAATTGCTCGCGAATTTTAAGGATTTCACGGGCATGAATATCGATATCTGTTGCCTGCCCCTGGAAACCACCCAAAGGCTGATGAATCATGACTCTGGCATGGGGCAAGCAATAACGCTTTCCCTTTTCACCACCAGCCAGTAAAAATGCACCCATACTGGCAGCCTGGCCAATACATAAGGTACTGATTTCAGACTTAATAAATTGCATGGTGTCGTAAATCGCCATGCCTGCTGTCACCGAGCCACCGGGAGAGTTGATATAAACTGAGATATCTTTATCCGGATTTTCTGACTCTAAAAACAGCAACTGAGCAACAATCAGGTTGGCCATATGATCTTCAATAGGCCCCACAATAAAAATAACTCGTTCTTTCAGCAGACGGGAATAGATGTCGTAAGAACGTTCGCCGCGCGATGTCTGCTCTACTACCATCGGAACTAATCCCAATGCTTCAGCTTCAAGTGCGCCACCTGTGTGACCATTATATTGTGGGAATTTATGCATGACTTATACCTGTTAAATGGTTGATGCAGGCTTCATTACCTCATCAAATGAACTCTCAACAGTCGAAACCTTTGCCTGGCCAACGACCCAGTCAACGACCATATCTTCAATCACCAGGGACTCAATACCACGCATCATCTGTGGATTGCTCTTATAGTAATTCACAAACTCGCTAGGGTCTTCATATTCTTTGGCCGCCAACTCGATACGCTCATCGACTTTAGACTGGTCGACCTGTAAGCCTGAAAGTTTAACCAAATCACCTAAAATCATACCCGACTTAACACGATTCTCGGCTTCACTCATGAACATCTCAGAAGATAACACACCACCACTTTGAGCGCTTGCTTGCTGTTTAAGCGATTCAGCTTCTTCATGCACAGCAGATTTCGGCACATCCATTGGATTAGCTTCTAACAACTTATTCATAACCTTAGACTTCAAATCACTGGCGATACGGCTATCCAGTTCACGCTGCATGTTATTTCTAACGTCTTCACGCAATTTTTCCAGACCACCCTCTTCAACTCCAAAATCTTTGGCAAAGGCATCATCCAGTTCCGGTAATTCTGACACCTCAACTTTAGATACAGTAATTGCAAACTCAGCAGGCTTACCCGCCAAATCACTCGCTGAGTAATCATCGGGAAAAGTAATACTAATAGTCGACTCAGCATCTTTAGCCAAACCAATGATCTGATCTTCAAAACCGGGAATCATGCTGTTTGAGCCAATCACCAAAGGTACATTGTCGGCAGAACCACCTTCAAATAATTCGCCATCAATACTGCCTTTAAAGCTGATAGTCACGCGATCACCGTCTTCTGAAGCACGATCAACCTCGCTCCAATTCGCTTTTTGCTTACGTAAAGTTTCGAGCAAGCCATCAATATCTGTATCCTGGATTTCAGCAACCAGTTTCTCGATGCTTAAATCACTGATAGGTGCTAGCTCGAATTCAGGATAAACCTCAAAAGTTGCAACATATTCAAGAGGTTGGCCTAACTCAAAGCTTTTTGGCTCAATAGAAGGATCACTAGCAGGGCGTAGATTTTCCTGGGTCACCGCATCACGGAAAGTGTTTTGCATAACTTCGCCAGCCACTTCCTGGAACACCTGTGTTGCATAACGTTTCTTAACCACACTAAGCGGAACCTTACCGGGACGAAAGCCATCAACTTTAACTTGATTACGCATTGATTGAAGTCGGCTCTGAACTTGAGCATCAACTGTCTCTGCAGGCACCTGAACCGTCAATTTACGTTCAAGACCTTCCCCTGTTTCAACTGAAACTTGCATAGATACCTCAGTGTATGTACTTAATTTTTAAGAAGAAATGATAATTTGGTGCGAAAAGGAGAGACTCGAACTCTCACGTCAAAGACACTGGTACCTAAAACCAGCGCGTCTACCAATTCCGCCACTCTCGCATATGTGGGTGCGAATCATACCAAAAAAAAGCACAAAGTACGGCCTTATTCAGAATAAATTCAGCATTTTTTGAGTATTTAGATGAACAATACTAAATTATTGCCAATGCAAAGTGAACAGCCAGAAAAAACACAAGTGAGTAACGGTTAACACCACTCAAATACCCACTAATCTGACAATAGCTTTGCATGCGCCGCAGCGAGCCTTGCAACCGGTACTCTGGGTGCTGAACACGAGACATAATTAAGCCCAATTTGATGGCAAAATGCGATTGATTTTGGATGCCCTCCATGCTCACCACAGATACCAACACTAAGATCAGATTTCACACCACGCCCCCATCCTACGGCCAGCTCCATCAACTTGCCAACCCCCTTGCCATCGAGCACCTCGAAGGGATTATCCTGCAGAATACCGTTTTCGCTATACAACGGCAGGAATTTATTTTCAGCATCTTCTCGTGAGAATGAAAATGTTGCCTGAGTCAGGTCATTGGTACCAAATGAGAAAAACTCCGCCTCTTTGGCAAGGGAATCAGCACGCAGACAGGCACGCACCACCTCAATCATAGTGCCAAAGCGGAAATTGACCCTGGAGCCATAGGCAGTCTCGACCTCATCACGCACCTCATCAACATAGCGCTTTACAAAGCGCAGCTCCTCGGCGGTGCAGACCTGCGGGATCATAATCTGCGGATGAACTTCGATCCCTTTCCTGGCACACTCTGCTGAGGCCTCAAGTACTGCTCGAACCTGCATGATATATATCTCGGGGAAAGTAATACCAAGACGCACTCCACGATGACCAAGCATTGGATTAGTTTCAGTAAGCGCGCGCACTTTAGTCAGCATTGAACGCTTTTTATCGATAGCTTCCTCTACCAGCCTTGTATCAACAAACTGACGTAGTGATTCCGCTTCTTCAGATGCCTTCTTCGGGTCATGGATCAGGCTGATACTATTAGCGAGTACCTCCATGCCCGATGCAGAACGACTCAATGACTGGAGCTTTTCGAGGTCATCAAGCAGCTGGCGTTCAGAAGGGAGGAATTCATGAATGGGCGGATCAAGTAAACGGATAGTCACCGGAAGCGGCGCCATCACCTCGAAGATATCCTGAAAATCACCGCGCTGGATCGGCAATAATTTGTTGAGTGCATCCTGCCGCTGCTCCTGATCTTCTGCGACAATCATATCAATGACGATAGGCAGACGCTCAACATCATTAAACATTCTTTCGGTGCGGCACAGACCAATGCCTTTCGCCCCATAACGGATCGCTCTTATCGCATCATGTGCCGTATCAGCATTAGACATCACTCGCAGGTAAGCAACATCATCAGCCCAACCCAGCAGGGTATTGAGGTCAGTGGTGAATTCGGGCTCGACAGTGGGAAGCTCACCAAGATAGATATTACCGCTGCTGCCATCAATGGTGATGAGGTCTCCTTCACAAATCACGGTATCACCAACAAAGGCCTCGCGGCGCATTACGTCAACCGATATTCCCTCGGCACCGGCAACACACGGTTTACCCATGCCACGCGCAACCACAGCGGCATGGGAGGTTTTGCCACCACGGCTGGTCAAAATCCCCTCTGCAGCGAAGAAGCCGTGAATATCTTCTGGCTTGGTCTCTTCACGCAACAGGATCACCTTCTGTCCACCATCTTTGCCTAGCCGTTCGGCGCGATCGGCATCGAAGACAGCATGCCCAAAAGCAGCACCCGGTGAAGCAGGTAGCCCATGGGCGAGAGGTTCGGCCTTAAAATTCGGATCAAGACGTGGATAGAGCATCTGTTCCAGATGCTGCGGATCAATACGCAACAGCGCCTGCTCTCGGCTAATAAGCCCCTGCTTTTCCATCTCGACCGAGGTACGCACCATTGCAGTCGCATTCATCTTGCCGTTACGCGTCTGCAGGCAGTAGAGGGTGCCGCGCTCGATAGTAAACTCAAAATCCTGGATCTCGTGGTAGTGATTCTCCAGATCCTGGCGCAGCTTCTCGAGCTGAGCCGCCATCTCTGGCATCTCGTGAGCAAGCTGGTCGATGGGTTTCGGGGTGCGGATACCAGCCACCACATCCTCGCCCTGAGCATTGATCAGATACTCACCAAAGAGCCTGTTCTCACCCGTTCCCGGATTTCGGGTAAAAGCAACACCTGTTGCCGAATCATCCCCCCGGTTACCGAAGACCATAGCCTGCACATTGACTGCGGTACCATTGGCCATATCGGGGGTAATATGGAATTCACGACGATAGTCGACTGCACGCTTGCCCATCCATGAGTTAAAAACCGCCTTGATGGCCAGCTCCAACTGCTCAAAAGGATCTTCGGGAAAAGAGCGGCCAGTCTGCTCCTCCACTACCCTGAGAAAGCGATCACTGATCTGCTTCAGATCATCCGCCGACAGACCCACATCTTCTTTGACATGGGCATTCTGTTTCACCATCTCAAACTCATTATCGAAATGGCCATCGTCAATGCCCAACGCAATCTTGCCGTAGAGCTGAATAAAGCGGCGATAAGCATCATAGCCAAAACGCGGATCATGGGTCTGTTTTATCTCCCCCTTGAGGGTTTCTGAGTTGAGCCCCAGATTGAGGACAGTATCCATCATGCCCGGCATAGACATCGCAGAACCGGAACGAACCGAGATGAGCAGTGGATTACCGGAATCACCAAACCCCCTGCCCGTCGCCTCCTCCAGCGCCTTGATCTGGGCATGTACATCGGCCATAACACCATCAGGGAGTTCACCGCTCTCGGAAGCGATATAGGTGAGACACGCCTCAGTACTAATAACAAACCCTGGTGGCACATTGAGGCCGATTTGTGTCATCTCGCACAGATTGGCTCCTTTACCCCCAAGTAATTTTTTATTTTTTCCATCACCTTCCGAAAATGCAAAAACCTGTTTATCCATGATAATCTCCCTAAAACAAGACTTATTTTTACAACAGCGTTTGACTGATCTTGCACCATTAATAACGGGTGAGCAAACAAAGACAAAGAGGTGATTTGAGCAAGCGGTACTTGAATAATTTTTGGAAATTATTTGTATGTTTAGAAGGACTTCTGGAGATGCGCTCAGAGGAAAGATCAAAAAACAATTAGGTTCAGAATCAAATAAAGCCAATATCATCATGACGCTCAATTTAATTGAGCATAGACACTATCAATCTAACGGGGTTTTTTTTGGGGGGGGGGATGAGGTGTGAGCAAAGAGTTGTTCCTAAACTCAGAAACAAGACATGTCCTTATAACGTAACGTACTGATTAAATTGGTGGGTCGTGAGAGACTCGAACTCTCGACCAAGAGATTAAGAGTCTCCTGCTCTACCAACTGAGCTAACGACCCATACTTATTGGTATATAAGTATAACAAAGAAAATGGGGTGGATGATGGGGCTCG
>JAGLQT010000240.1 GCA_023136715.1 Gammaproteobacteria bacterium
CGTCACACACAAGATAATCATGCTGAGCACGTTGAGGCTGTTTGGTGTGAGGTACAGTTTGGACAGTTCAGTCATTATTTCTTTTTAGAATATCTTTATCTTGCTCATTATTGCCCCACAACACCTGCAAACGCTCAAACCGATGAAGAGCACTGATAAGGCAGGGCAAATCACCACTCTCAATATCTCTCTCATACATATTGTTAATTAAGATACCCCCACAAATAATGACATATGTAACCTTCGATTTATATCCTAAATCTTAATAATGGATATGATCTTCGCTTTCCATTTGTCCTGATGGGATCTATCGCGGATTTTTACGATGTTCCTTTTTGTCGCGGTAATGATAATAAAGTCGCCAAATATAGGATTCCGGTTCGTCTTTAAAGCTCATGACATAGTTAAGGCTGCGTGCCACATTTAGTGTCCAGTGCATATTATCTTTGTCCTGGTGGGTGCCGCAAAATAGAAGTTCATCGCCGATTTTAATTTCAAGCTCATCTTCAGGAAGTAATATTTCCTCCTCATCTCGTAATAGCAATAGAGGAACACAACGGAGTTTTGCCTTACGGTCGCCGGGGTCTTGTGTGAGGTGAGATATCTTAATGGAACGGCCATGGCTCAAAGCCTGACTGACGGCTGGTGCGGTGGGGTTAGTGATAGTGGCTGACCAAACGTGAGGCCGGGATTCACCGACAACGGCGCTCAGGCGGCTAATGGTGATGTTAGACCATTCATTTGTTTGTTGTCGCGCGATAGTTAAAAACTTGTTGAGTAGCGGAGTGAGAAAGTAAGTGCGTATTTTTCTGGCGATGATCTCGCGCGGATGCATGGTCAAAAAGTTAATAGGTGTATCGGCAGATTTATGTTGTTCTTCTAAAGAGGAATAAAGGATACGGTTATTCCATTTATTCTGTCGGGCAATGGAGAAAACGCTCTCATTGATATCCAGCGCTGTCATGATGATAGATAGATTGTTGGAATCGTTGTCAGAACCAGCGATCAGCCCTGTTGCTGATTCGATACCTGCCTGTTTTAATGTCTTGTGATCAGTTCCATTACCAATAATAAATCTATTTTCATCTTCATTTAAATCAAACTCTTCTTGCAGAGATTTATCAGGATCAATCACCACCGTTGAAATGTTTTGAGATTTTAAATGTTTATAAAGCTCGCGACCAAAACGACCGTAGCCGCAAAGTATCCATGGCCCCTTCTTTATATAAATAGGGTCGCTGAGTGTTGTATTTGGAGCACCAGTGAGCCAGTCATAGATTAGATGTAATGAAGGTGAGTACGTTAACATTGAGAATATCTCAGCAAAAGTCTCGTAGGGGTTTACTACGTGATTGGTGCCAAATGAAAGCATGTTTTCTTCGATGTCTTTAAATTCTGAACGGCAGGCTACATTTATCTCCGGGTGTAATAATTTACTACCGATAGCAATTTTTAAGTTGGTTTCATCTGAGGCGGTAACGGCAATAACACCCTGGCACATTGGATGACGTATACCGGCTAATTCTAAAATATCAGGTTCGGAAGCATCACCAATAAGACTGGGCACATATTCTTTGAGTTCATCTAGATTTAATGCATTGAGATTGTTTTGATTTTTTTCTACAACAACAACTCGATAATGCTCTTCAGTGAATGAATTGACTACGGCTTTACCTGTTTCCCCAAATCCACAAATAAGGTAGAAAGGTTGATGCAGGGCTTTGATGTCATTTTTGAATTTATGGGTATCGACGGCCTGTTTGAAGGCTTTGTCCTGTATCAGGGCAAGAATTTTACCGAGGGCATAAAACCAGGCGATGACTGTAGAGTAGACAGTGACCAATGCCCATAAGCGTTGTGCCTCAGTAAGCGGGTAGGGGATTTCACCAAAGCCAATTGTGGTGGCGGTAAAGCTAACGAAGTAGAAGGCATGAAAAAAGCTCATGTGCCAGACGTTGCCCTGATCATCGACGCCGGGAATGAGTACCATGCCTAGAATGGCCAGACTATAAACGCCAATCAATAATAAAAACGGCGTGCGCATGCGCCGTAGTATTATTGATGTCACCATATTCATGGGGCGTCTCTTTAGTGACGAAGCATGGCAGCTTCAATCATCAACAGGATTACTGAAATAATATTAGCCAGAAATGCGCCGCCACTGAGTGAGACAATGGTGGCCATTACAGTCGGCGTCATGCCTGTTTCCTGGACATGGACGGCAAAAGTCCAGACTACGGAGGCCGAGATTAATTGGGCGACAGCAACCAGGCTGGTTGCCAGTAACATCGCGCCGAGTTGAGAGCGGTCACCAAATTTGAGCACGGTGGCAATAAGATTGATAACGATAACAGCAAACAGCTCGTAAATATTATGATGATCAGGGTTGCCAACGTCGCCATAGAAAAAGCCGAAGTTGAGGGTTAATGCCAGTATCATAAAAAAGCTGAATACGACTTTTTCGAGGTTCATGTGCGACTCCTGTTTATTTTTATGTCACTAAATCGATAAGGATGCGTTTGTATATTTTTGTAAGAGCTTCTAGATCATTAATGTTAACGTTTTCATCTATTTTATGGATGCTTTCATTAATAGGGCCAAGCTCAACTACCTGTGCGCCAGTTGGTGCAATAAAGCGCCCGTCTGATGTGCCGCCAGCTGTTGATAATTGAGCATCAATACCACAGATGTTCTTGATTGCTCTTTGGGCGGCACTAACAAGCTTGCCACCCGGAGTTAGAAAAGGCTGGCCTGAGATTGACCAGTCTAAAGTGTATTTGAGCTGATGTTTATTCAAGATGGCTTCAATGCGGCTCTGAATTTCAGTGTGCTTGAGTTCGGTGGAGAAGCGCAGGTTAAATAATACTTCCAGGTCTCCGGGTATGACATTGGTCGCACCTGTACCAGCGTTGATGTTCGAGATCTGGAAACTGGTTGGAGGGAATGAGTCATTGCCATGATCCCAGTGTTCATTGACTAATTCATTGAGCACCGGCACGAATGTATGGATGGGGTTCTCCGCCAGATGAGGATAAGCAATATGCCCCTGTTGACCGTGGATAGTGAGGTTGCCAGAGATGGAACCACGGCGACCATTTTTAATGACATCGCCTATTTGTTTTGTGCTGGAGGGTTCGCCCACCAGACACCAGTCGATTTTTTCATTACGTGCTTCCAGCGTTTCAATAACGCGTACGGTGCCATCAGTAGCAGGGCCTTCTTCGTCACTGGTAATTAAAAAACCAATTGAGCCTTTAACAGGTGAGCCTGATTCAATGAGTGCTTTGCAGGCAACCATCATTGCAGCGATACTACTTTTCATGTCGGCAGAGCCGCGTCCATATAATGTTTCGCCAGCGAGAGTGGGCTTAAAAGGGGGGAATGTCCACTGCTCAGCAGGGCCGGTGGGTACGACGTCGGTGTGACCGGCAAAAACGAATAAAGGGCCTTCAGTACCATAACGAGCCCAGAGGTTATCAACTTCGCCGAATCTCATGGGTTCAATTTCAAAGCCTAAAGGTTTTAAGTAATCAGCAATGAGGGTCTGGCAACCCTGATCATCAGGTGTGACTGATGGGCGTGAAATAAGTTCTTTGGCAAGATCAAGTGTGTTCGACATATTATTTTTATAAGTAGCTCAGTAAGGTGGATTTTAGTTGTTCTTGTAGCTTTTTATCGAGTATTTTATTTGTGTCTTTGTGCTGAATATCAAAGTAATCAATGGCTTTTTCACCCGCGGTTGATATCTTCGCACTAAGGATGTCGATGTCGCAATCAATAAATGCTTTTGCGATAAAAGTTAATACGCCGGGACGGTCGACAGTATCGATATGAATGCGCACTGTATTAGTTTCATTAAGCTCTTCAAAACTGATGAGAGTAGGTACCTCGAAGTGTCGGTGTGTTCGAGGGGTTGCCCAGCTGTTGTCGCTTAGCTTGCTGTCCTCACTGGCCAACGTCTCACAAAGACCTGGCAGTATTTCGGTGACGCTATGTTCGAGTACATCTAGCGTGTAGTTGTCAGAAATTATCTTGAAGGTTTCGAGGGCGTAATTGTTTTTGCAGTTGACCACTTCAGCGCTGACGATGTTCAAGCCAAGCTGTCCTACTGAGCTAACCACGGTTGTAAAGATAGCTTCTTTTGAAGGCGTATAAACAAAAAGCTCCAGACTGTCAGATTGATTATTGATGCGAGTTTTGACTAAAGGTTTGTCGTCATTATTTTTGTTAAATATAGATTGCGTGTGCCAGACTATCTCGCCAGGTGTGTGACGCAGGAAATACTCGTTGTTGAGATTTTCCCAGATGGCATGTGCCTGATGTGTGCTGACGCCCTTTAGGTCGAGCATGCGTAAAGCATCAGTCTGGTTTAACTGGATATTTTCAAATTTATCTATTTGTGTTTCAAGGCCTTTTTGCAGCAGGGCGGCAGTTTTATTGTATAGCTCGATCAGCAGGTTATCTTTCCAGCTGTTCCACTGATTTGGATTAGTGGCGCGAATATCTGACATGGTTAGCAGGTACAGATAATCAAGATGCGACAGGTTTCGCACGGTTTCAGCGAATTTTCTAATAACATCAGGGTCGCTAATATCTTTACGCTGAGCCGTTATCGACATAGTTAAATGATTGCGTACCAGCCAGCTAACGAGTTCAGCATCATGAGTGCTCATGTCGTGACTGATGCAAAACTCAAGCGCTTCTTCTGCGCCGAGAATGGCGTGATCACCTTGCCGACCTTTGGCTATGTCATGAAACAATCCGGCTAGATAAAGTAATTCTGGCTTCTTTAAATGATGGAAGATGCCGCTGGCTAATGGGAACTCATGACAGAATTCAGGGACGGAAAAACGTCGTAAGTTTCTAATCACGAATAGCGTATGCTGATCTACTGTGTATGCATGGAATAAATCATATTGCATGCGACCGACGATGGATTCAAAGGCGGGAATGTAGGCGGCAAGAATTCCGTATCGGTTCATTCTGCGTAGCTCATGGGTAACACCACGGCTGTTGTTAATGATTTTTATAAATAATTTCCTGGCTTTTGTAGAAGCCCGAAATTCATCATTGATTAAATATTTATGTTCTCTAATTAAGCGAATGGTTTCTGCTCGTACGCCCTGAATCTCAGGATGTTCTTCCATAACATAAAATAATTCCAGTAATGCAGTGGGTTGTTCTATGAATAGCGTATTATCCCGAAGTTCAAGGTAGCCATGACGTGTTTGAAATGCGTTGTTGATGATTTCAGGTTCGCAATCTTCATTGGCATAAAGAATGGCTTCCCTGAATAACTGCAGCAGCATTTCATTGAGTCGTTCCAGTTCCATAACAGTTCGATAGTACTGTTGCATAAACTGTTCAATGGCCTGGTTATTGTGATTGTTTTCATCATTTTTGAAACCAAATTCATCAGCAAGATCACGTTGGTAATCGAACAGTAAACGGTCTTCACGGCGACCAGCTAAATAGTGCAGGCTGCACCGGATTTGCCACAGTAAACGTTGTCCATCAATCAGGCTGTCGAGTTCATCCTGTTGCAGAAAATCTTTCTCAACAAGGTCGTGCATGTTGTCTGCATTAAAATGACGTTTGGCAACCCAGCCGATCATTTGTATGTCACGCAAGCCGCCACGACTTTCTTTAATGTTTGGCTCTAAACTGTAAGCGGTATCGTTGAATTTGCCACTGCGTTGTAATTGTTCTTCCAGTTTGGCCTGAAAGTAAGACTGGTTATCCCAGATTGAATCGGGACCCGTCTTTGCTTTCATTTGATCGAATAATTCATTGTCACCGCTGAGTAAGCGAGCTTCCATTATATTGGTGATGACCGTGATATCTTTTTCAGCTTCTGCAATGCACTCATCAAGCGTTCTTACACTGTGCCCAATTTCAAGACGGCTATCCCATAATAGTGTCAGGTAACGTTCTAGTGCATCTTTTGTCTGTTCATTCTCTTCTTCACCCAGTAATAACATCAGGTCAACATCGGAAGCAGGGTGGAGTTCGCCGCGGCCGTAGCCACCGACGGCAATCAGTGAAACTTTCTGTTTGACGTCGCGAAACAAATGCGCGAACGTAGAAATGAGTAAGCGATCAACAAGGTGTGAGCGTCCTAAAACAATGGCATCAACATCAGCGCCTTCCTGATAGTGTTTTTTTAAGCCATCATTGATTTGTGAGACAGCGCCTTTGAGTTGATTCAGGACGTCATCTTTATTTTCAGAAAATGCTTTTTCAAGCTCAGTTAAGTCGAGTAGTTGCTCGATTTCCTGAGCCGGCTGGTGTTGATTGTTATGCATGATAAAGGGTTAAATTTCGTCACCTGGGCATTGTGTCAGGATGTCGTGCCCCGTTTCTGTAACCAGTATCGTATGCTCCCACTGTGCCGAGGGGCTGTGATCTTTAGTCACTACGGTCCAGCTATCGCTGAGTAGTTTTACATCGCGTTTGCCGCCGTTAATCATGGGTTCGATAGTAAATATCATGCCGGGTTCGAGTTGAACGCCAGTGCCAGCTTTACCATAATGTAGAACCTGTGGCTCTTCATGGAAGCCGCGACCTATGCCGTGACCACAATATTCTCTAACCACAGAACAGTTTTTTGATTCAGCATATTGCTGAATGACATAGCCGATATCGCCCAGATGCGCACCAGGCTTAACCTGATCAATACCCAGCTTAAGACACTCCAGGGCTACTTCTGAGACACGTTTGGCCTTGATAGGTGGCTCACTAATGTAAAACATCTTGCTGGTGTCTCCGTGAAACTCATCTTTGATCACGGTGATGTCGATATTGACGATATCACCTTTTTTGAGTTTTTTGTTACTGGGGATGCCGTGACAAACTTGATGATTGACTGAAGTGCAGATGGATTTCGGAAACCCATGGTAATTCAGTGGTGCTGGAATGGCTTTTTGTTCATTAACAATATAGTCATGGCAAATCTTGTCGAGCTCATCGGTGGTGATGCCCGCTTTGACGTAAGGGCGGATCATTTGAAGGACTTCACCAGCCAATCGGCCAGCAAGGCGCATTTTTTCAATTTCCTGTTTATTTTTTATCTGTATAGTCACGGTTATAATTCTTTGTTAATCAATCGGTTATCGTTGTATTGACCCATGCCGTGCATGCTGTCAAATGTTGTTTCTTGGTTCTTAATATGGTATAAAGCCGCCGCGCTCAGGGTTTCCTTGAGCATTAACGGGATATAACTACTGCCTAGAGGCAGACTATATCTAATTTTACTTCTCACATATACCGTCACATGTCATTGGGTGCCGTCTTAATAAGCGGTTATTTCATGGGGTATATAGAGGCTTAACCCTACTATAGGAAAGAACTATGTCTAACGTATCTATGCGCCTTATGCTTGAAGCTGGCGTTCACTTCGGTCACCAAACTCGTTTCTGGAATCCAAAAATGAATGAATTCATTTTTGGTGCACGTAACAAAATTCATATTATCAATCTTGAGAAGACTTTAC
>JAGLQT010000241.1 GCA_023136715.1 Gammaproteobacteria bacterium
ATATCATTGAAATCATATTCACCCAATTGCCAGATGGACAACAATAAAACAAACACGGCTGGCACAATAATCAGACGACGTTTATGACTCATAACACGCCCCTTTAAGAATTTCGACGACTAACTGCTGAAAATCAATGCCAGCCTGTTTCGCCGCCATAGGAACCAGACTGTGATCCGTCATTCCAGGTACCGTATTAACTTCTATCAACCAGGGCTGATTTTTTTGATCTACCATAAAATCGACTCGACCCCAACCACTGCCATCAACCGCATCAAAAGCTTGTTTAACCATTAACGATAAATGTTTTTCATCATCCTCAGCTAAACCACAAGGGCAGATATATTTAGTATCTTCAGACTGATACTTCGCCTCATAATCATAAAATACATTGGATGTTTCCAGCCGTATCATGGGCAAAACACGATCATTCAAAACAGTAGCCGTGTACTCCACACCATGTATCCATCGTTCAGCAATCACTGTTCCACCACAGTCATTAGCTTTCTGCCAAGCTGGAATTAATTCACTGGCCTTTTCCACCTTACTCATACCAATACTCGAACCTTCGAGCACCGGTTTTACAATTAAAGGCAGACCACCTTGCTCTATTGCTTGCGCACAATCATCTTCGCTAGCCAGAACCCAGTAATTCGGTGTTGGCAAACCTACCGCACTCCAAATCTGTTTGGTACGCAGCTTATCCATCGCCAATGATGAGCCCAGTACTTTCGAGCCTGTAAATGGAATCCCCATCGCACTCAGCAAACCCTGCATAGTACCGTCTTCACCACCACGCCCATGCAAGGCAATAAATGCACGATCAAATTTATTCTTATCAAGCACACCTGCAATATCATGACCAACGTCAACACCGTATGCATCGACACCCTGTACCTGCAAGGCTTTCAGTACCGCATTACCACTGAGCAAGGAAATATCACGTTCTGCCGACCAGCCGCCCATTAATACCGCTACCTTGCCAAAATCATTTACTGGAGCGCTCATGCCTGCCTATCTCCAATAATTTTTACTTCAGTTTGCAGAACAATACCTGTCTGCTCCTGCACGGTGTTTTGTATTAACTCAATCAATGCCTCAATATCAGCTGCAGTTGCCTGCTGATCATTAATAATAAAATTAGCATGTTTTTCAGATACCACTGCACCACCAATTCGTTTTCCTTTCAAACCACATTGTTCGATTAAACGGGCTGCATAATCATTTTCAGGATTGCGGAAAACAGAACCACAATTAGCTGTACCGGTTGGCTGAGACTCTGCACGCTTCGCCAATAACTGCTTAATATTTATAGACTCACTCACATCCGCTTCGAATTCCAATAAAGCAGAAATAAACCATTCATCTTTTGGCCCTTCAACACTTCGATAGGCAATACGGTAATCTTCTGGCGTTCTTCGATGAATCACGCCGTGGCGATCAATAGTTTCAACACTAATAACCTGTCGCCAGGTTTCACCACCAAAGGCACCAGCATTCATCGCCAAAGCACCTCCAAGCAAACCGGGAATGCCTGCGAAAAACTCCGCACCAATTAAATTCTCACGTGCGCAGAATCGAGCCAGTTTTGCACCCGCAACACCCGCACCGACATAGACACGATTATTTTCTCTACGCTCCAGTTGTGACATCACACCCTGAGTAGCAATCACTGTTCCACGAAATCCGCCATCACGTATCAGGGTGTTACTACCCAGCCCCATCCACAGTAAATTTTCATCATCCGGCAGTGACCTCAACAATAAAGACAAATCATCCACGTCTGCTGGCACACAATAACGATCAGCCATACCACCTGCACGCCAGCTAGTGTGATTCACCATGGCTTCGTCATAACGAATCTCACCTCTTATTTCTGTTGTCGAAATCATGCTAATAGCCTCCATTTCATGACTTCTCCTGTAACAGGGCTGATAAATTTTCTGCCACTCTACCTATCGAACCTGCGCCCAGTGTCAAAACAATATCACCGTCCTGAATAACTGCTTGCAATGATTCAGGTACTTCTTCAACGTCTTTAACAAAAATCGGATTAACTTTGCCGCGTGCACGAATCGCTGCGCATAAAGAGCGCCCGTCTGCACCGGTAATGACTTCTTCACCAGCAGCGTAAACTTCAGTCAACAATAAAACATCTACAGCAGCCAGGACATCGGTGAAATCTTCAAATAGATCGCGAGTACGGGTATAACGATGCGGCTGGAACACCAGCACCAGACGTTTGTCAGGCCAACCAGTACGTACCGCCTGTAAAGTTGCCGCCACCTCAGTAGGGTGATGACCATAATCATCTATAAAAGTCACCGTTCCCGCAGGTGTTTGAATATCACCATAAGAATGCATACGACGACCAACACCCTCAAAGCCCGCTAAAGCAGATTGAATAGCTTCATCCTT
>JAGLQT010000242.1 GCA_023136715.1 Gammaproteobacteria bacterium
CCAGCGTTTTACCGAAACCAAAACCAGGGTCGAGCACTATTCGATTTTCTGCAATACCTGCATCCACACAAACACGAACTCTCTCCAGCAAAAAATCGCGCACCTCATTCACCACATCTGAATATTCCGGGCTTTGCTGCATAGTACGGGGCTCACCTTGCATATGCATCAAACACACCGGCACAGCCAGCTCAGCACAGCACTCCACGGCACCGACAGCGCCTAGGGCATTAACATCATTGACCAGATTCGCTCCCGCCTGCACCGCCGCCGCCATCACTGCTGGCTTGCTGGTGTCAATTGAAATGGGAATGTCCGATTGCTGGCGAATAGCTTCAATCACCGGCACCACACGCTCAATTTCCTGGTACGCATCAACCGGCTGCGCACCTGGGCGCGTGGACTCTCCACCAACATCAATAATCGAGACACCCTGAGCCTGCATTGTCAGCGCATGTGCTACCGCTGTATCGACACGATCAAACTCACCACCATCAGAGAATGAATCAGGTGTGACATTGAGTATGCCCATGATCACAGGCATGGTGCCGGCGATGAGCTGTTCGGTAATTAATGAGGATGGTGTTGTCACGTTGTAGTTTGGGGAATTAACAGAGTTGGAATATTTTAGCATTCTTGCGATATTCTTTGGTGATCAAGGGAATATTCAACACTGTCACCTCAAATGCATGTGAGAGATCTTAGTTTTCAATCCGTCATTCCCGCTAGAGGCCTGCGGGAATGACAGATTGAAAACCAAAACGAAAAAGGGAGCCAAAGCCCCCTTAATCATATCAAGTTCATATCAGTTAAACGATCAATGCTGACCCGCTGGCCCACCGATTGATCCATCTGATTTTTTATCTGCGCTTTTTGCCGCACCATCAGAATCTGAAGGTTCATTGTCATCCACATCAGTCCAGTCTTTCGGTGGGGGTGGCACTTTGCCTTCCATCAATGCATCAATCTGCACTGAATCGATGGTCTCATATTTCATCAAAGCATCTGACATCATATGCAAAACATTAATATTCTCTTTCAGAATAGTTTCAGCACGTTCGTAGTTACGGTCGATGAAAACACGAATTTCTTCATCGATGATACGTGCGGTATCGTCACCCATATTTTTATGCTGGGTTACAGAGCGACCAAGGAAAACTTCACCTTCATCTTCAGAATAAGCCAAAGGTCCTAAACGTTCTGACAACCCCCATTTGGTGACCATGTTGCGAGCTATATCGGTAGCACGTTCGATATCGTTTGAAGCGCCTGTGGTGACGTTATCCGCCCCCATGGTCAGTTCTTCTGCGATACGTCCACCAAATAAACTGGAGATCATGCTTTCCAGTTTTTTCTTGCTCTGGCTGTAAACATCTTCTTCCGGCAAAAACATGGTCACACCCAGAGCACGGCCACGAGGAATAATACTGACTTTATAAACGGGATCGTGATCAGGCACTAAACGGCCAACAATGGCATGGCCCGCTTCATGGTTCGCGGTATTTCTTTTCTCTTCTTCAGACATCACCATGGAGCGACGTTCTGCACCCATCATGATTTTATCTTTGGCGCGTTCGAAGTGAGACATATCCACCTCTTTGCAGTTTTCACGCGCTGCAAACAAGGCGGCCTCGTTCACCAGATTGGCCAAATCGGCGCCAGAAAAACCTGGCGTACCACGCGCAATAATCGATGGCTTAACATCTTTTGCTTCCGGCACTTTACGAATGTGTACTTTCAGAATTTGTTCACGACCACGAATATCGGGCAATGGCACCACCACCTGACGGTCAAAACGACCGGGGCGTAATAGTGCAGGATCGAGTACATCAGGACGGTTAGTCGCGGCAATCACGATCACACC
>JAGLQT010000243.1 GCA_023136715.1 Gammaproteobacteria bacterium
GCGTCTTGTCAATATCAACATTTCCATTCTCCATGTTGTCTATATGTTTAAAAAGTAGATCACTCGAAAATAGCGCGAACCTTTTCCTTTAGCCTTCCACTCTTCCCCACAATACCTGTTTAATACGCCGGGGCAACGTACCGGTTTCTATTAGCTACCCTGCCAGACTGCTGAGATGCCCGTCATTATCAAGACCAAAAGCCTCATGCAGACTACGAACTCCTAATTCTAAATATTTTTCATCTACGACCACAGAAATCTTAATTTCTGAAGTTGAGATCATGCGAATATTAATATTCTCATCCGCCAAAGTCTGGAACATGGTATTAGCAATGCCTGCGTGTGAACGCATACCAACACCTACCAGTGATATTTTAACAATTTTGTCATCACCGATGACCTCTTTCGCACCCAATTCTACAGAAGTTTTCTTGAGTAGATCATGAGCTACCTCATAATCATTGCGATGCACCGTAAAAGTAAAGTCGGTACAACCATCAGCGCTTATGTTCTGCACAATCATATCAATTTCGATATTAGCGTCAGTTATCGGCCCTAATATTTTCGATGCGACTCCGGGCTGGTCAGGCACACCGGCCATGGTCAGTTGTGCTTCATCGCGATTAAACGCAATACCTGAAATTAACGCTTGCTCCACATTATCATCCTCCAGAGCGATTAAAGTGCCATTTCCCTCTTCAAAAGAAGATAACACCCTTAATGGGACATTATATTTACCAGCAAATTCAACAGAACGAATCTGCAATACTTTTGAACCAAGGCTGGCCATTTCCAGCATTTCTTCAAAAGTAATATGATCAAGTTTTCGAGCCTTGGGCTCAACACGGGGGTCAGTAGTATAAACACCGTCCACATCCGTATAAATCTGGCACTCATCAGCTTTGAGAGCCGCGGCAATCGCCACAGCGGTAGTATCTGAACCACCACGACCCAAGGTCGTAATACGACCATGCTCATCAACACCTTGAAAGCCTGCAACCACAACTACCCGACCAGCATCAAGATCTTTCCGCATTGTATCGCACTGCACTTCGCGTATCCTGGCTTTTCCATGCACACTGTCGGTCAGCATTTTAATTTGCCCACCAGTGTAAGAACGTGCGTCACAGCCTCTATCCAGCAAAGCCATCGTCAACATGGCTATTGTAACCTGCTCACCGGTTGAAATAATCACATCCATTTCACGGGAATGTGGCTTCTCGCTCATTTCGTTTGCCAATGCAATCAGACGGTTAGTTTCACCACTCATTGCAGAAACCGCGACCACAACCTGATCGCCAGATTTAGCCAGGGCGCTAACCTTGTCAGCCACTTTGCCGATTTTCTCGACTGTGCCGACTGAAGTACCACCGTATTTTTGTACGATCAAAGCCATTTATGGATAGTGTTATCGTTGTGTAATGATTACGTTAGATTCTATAAGGTGCAGAAGTATATAAGCGACTGATTATAAAGGCAACCAGCACTTACAGATTTGTTTGCAGCCAGGCCTTGGCTGCTGCCAGTGCCTGCGGGATATTTTCCGGATGATCACCACCCGCCTGCGCCATATCAGGACGACCACCACCCTTGCCTCCGACCTCAGCAGCCGCCACATTGACCAGGTCGCCCGCCTTGATGGTCTTGGTCAGATCTTTGCTGACACCAGCAATCAGGCGCACCTTACCGCCTTCTTCACTGGCGAGCACGATTGCCGATGAACCCAGTTTGTTTTTCAGCTGGTCCATAGTATCGCGCAAAGTTTTGCTATCAGCACCTTCCAGCTTCACTGCCAGTATTTTCACGCCATTGACGTCTTCAGCCTGCGAAGATAAATCAGTACCCGCCTGTGAAGCCAGTTTGGCTTTCAGCTGTGCAACCAGTTTTTCCTGTTCGCGCAAGCGGCCAACCATCTGCTCGACCTTACTACCAACATCATCGCGACTGGTCTTCAACTGCTCGGCGATCGAATCAATCTGGGCTTCGCGCGCCTCTGCCCAGGCAACTGCACCAGCGCCAGTCACTGCTTCTATGCGACGTACGCCTGAAGCAATGCCGCTTTCAGCGGTAATCTTGAAGAAACCAATATCACCAATACGATTAACGTGGGTACCACCGCATAATTCAGTCGAGAAGCGACCGTCATTATCATCACCCATCGACACTACGCGCACGACATCGTCATATTTCTCACCGAACAGCGCCATGGCACCGGATTTCTTCGCTTCTTCAATCGGCATTTCTTTTATATTAGCTTCTGAATTATCACGAATCTGCTGATTTACCCTGCGCTCGATCTGGCGTAATTCATCGGCCTTAATCGGTTCAAAATGCGAGAAATCAAAACGCAGGCGATCCGCATCACACAACGAACCTTTTTGCTGCACATGATCACCCAGCACTTCGCGCAAAGCGGCGTGCATCAGGTGAGTCGCGGAATGATTACGGCCAACCGCCTCACGATTATCTTTATTAATTGCCGCCTGTACTACTGCATCTACTGACAGGCTGCCCGACTCCAGAACACCGATATGTAAAACACTATTACCCTGCTTTTGAGTATCCTGCACGGCAAAGCTGGCTGAGTCCGTTGAGAGCACACCAACATCGCCCACCTGGCCACCAGACTCCGCATAGAAAGGGGTCTCATCGAGAATAATGATCGCTTTTTGCCCTGCCTCAATAGAAGAAACAGGATTAGAATCAACAAATAACTCTTTGATATTACAGGATCCGCCTGTGTGATCGTAACCAGTAAAAGTGGTCTCGGCTTCAACCTCGATATCACGATTGTAATCCACACCAAACTGGCTAGCGGTGCGCGCACGATCGCGCTGCTCATCCATTGCCACCTCAAATCCAGCATGATCAACCAGCAAATCTCGCTCACGTGCAATATCTGCGGTCAGGTCAATTGGGAAGCCGTAAGTATCATAAAGCTTGAATGCGGTTTCACCAGGAATGGTTTTTCCGTCCAGCTTAGCAATCGCCTCTTCCAGAATACGCATCCCCTGATCCAACGTCTCAGCAAAGCGCTCTTCCTCGAGCTTAAGCACGCGCTCCACATTCGCCTGAGCTTCAACCAATTCAGGATAAGCCTCGCCCATCTGATCAACCAGCGGTGCAACCAGCTTATGGAAGAACAAACCTGTCATACCCAGCTTATGGGCATGACGCGCAGCGCGGCGAATAATACGGCGCAAAACATAGCCACGACCTTCATTCGATGGCATCACACCATCAACAATCAAAAATGCACAGGAACGAATATGATCAGCAATCACGCGCAACGATTTACTGGATAAGTCATCGGTATTGGTGACATTCGCCGCTGCCTTGATCAAATACTGGAACAGGTCGATGTCGTAGTTATTGTGCACATCCTGAAGAATGGCCGCCAGACGCTCCAGCCCCATACCGGTGTCTACCGAAGGTGCTGGCAGGTTGTGCAACTCGCCATCACTGCTGCGATTGTATTGCATGAACACCAGGTTCCAGATTTCGATATAACGATCACCGTCTTCTTCAGGCGTACCCGGTGGGCCACCAGCTATATCTTCACCGTGGTCATAGAAAATCTCGGTACACGGACCACAGGGGCCTGTATCACCCATCGACCAGAAGTTGTCCTTGGCACCGATACGGCTGAAACGATCAGGACTCACACCCACATCTTTTAACCAGATATCGGCCGCTTCATCGTCTTCTTCAAACACCGTCACCCAGAGGCGTTCTTCGGGCAGACCAACAACCTCGGTCAGAAATTCCCAGGCAGAGGCAATCGCCTCCTGCTTGAAATAATCACCAAAACTGAAGTTACCCAACATCTCGAAAAAGGTATGGTGACGCGCGGTATAACCGACGTTTTCCAGATCGTTATGCTTACCACCAGCACGTACACAACGCTGACTGGAAGTGGCTCGTGAATAAGAACGTTTATCACGTCCCAGAAACACATCCTTGAACTGAACCATGCCCGCGTTGGTGAACAGCAAGGTGGGATCATTACCCGGCACCAATGAGCTGCTCAAGACAACTTCGTGTCCCTTGTTTTTGAAGAAGTCGAGGAATTGCTGGCGGAGTTCTGCGCTGGATGTCATGGGATATTTTACTTTTAATGTAATTTGTAACTTGTTGTTTTTATTTTAATTAATAACTTCGTTTATTTGATCAATTGAGAAGCCTCGATACTGCAAGAAACGCATCCGTTTGGCTTTCTCCTGAAAATCTTCATAGTCGGTTCCATGATATTTTTTCTGATATTCTCGCTCCAGTGTTTGCAACCAGACACCGTCATCAGCATATATATATCGATTAGCAATCAGCTCATCAACGCCTCTTTCACGAAGCTCCGAGGCAATACGAACTGGGCCAAATCCCTTTAATCTTCTAGCTCGAACATAAGCCTCGGCAAAGCGCTCATCCGACTGCCAGTCGCCCTGCTTTAACTCAAGCAAAGCGGTGGCAATTTCACTCGCTTCAAATTCACGCTTTGCTAGCTTCTGACGTATTTCCTCTGCCGAATGCTCGCGCCGGGCGAGCAATCGAACCGCAACCTGTTTCGCACTGGCTGCTTTATACAAAG
>JAGLQT010000244.1 GCA_023136715.1 Gammaproteobacteria bacterium
CCAGATCAGTACCAGATAAAGGCACATTCAAACGTTCCACTTTTACAATAGTCTCTGGCTACATATTTCACCTTGGTCTGTTTGTTACGATATTTTTATTCGCGCCACACATACTGATGTTCAAAGAAGTCAGCGGTCTTAGCTGGCCATCATTACCGACCCCCATTGTTGATGCAGTAACCATCGTAACCATCATTACACTGTTGGCGGTGCTGGCACACCGCATGCAAAACAAGGTGTTGCGCTTCCTGACTAACCATGCGGATATACTGGTCTGGCTGGTCACGATTCTGCCGCTAATTACAGGCTACATTGCATTTCATCGTATTGGCACAACTGCACCATCGCTGTTAGCCATACACATACTCAGCGTTGAATTATTGCTGGTAATTTTTCCTTTTACGAAACTAATGCATGCTTTCACGCTATTTATTGCACGCTGGTATAACGGTGCAATCTCTGGTTACAGGGGAGTTCAGTCATGAGCGCATCATTAGATAAAGGTCTCAATACTTTAAAAGAACAGGTTGATTCAACCGTCGCAGCATTTTTTAGTAGTTGCGTGCACTGTGGCATGTGTGCTGATGCCTGTCTTTTTTATACTGAAACCAATGATCCAAAAAACACTCCAATAACAAAGACTGAACCCTTGCGTCGTATTTGGAAATCTGAATACACATTATTAGGTCGTATTGGAAAAATATTTGGACTAAACAAAAAGGTTGACGAAAAATTACTGTCAGAGTGGGAAACACTGGTATACGACAGTTGCACCCTGTGTGGACGTTGTTCGATGGTATGTCCTGTAGGTAATGACATCACACTAATGATTCGTAAAACACGTGAAGGCATGGCAGCTGCCGGTTACGCTCCAGAGGGGCTAATTGGTGCCACTAAACGTGCGGTAGAAATTGGAAGTCCAATGGGAGTTAAATTACCTGCTTTACAAGCACAAATTAAACATGTTGAAGAAAATACAGGTTTAACTGTTCCTGTTGACGTTGAAGGAGCTGAATATATGCTGCTGCTTTCATCGATGGAAATAATGCACTTCCCAGAAATCATCGGTGCCATTACAAAAATATTCAACAAAGCAGGTGTTAGCTGGACAATTTCAACCGAAGCTTTTGAAGCCACCAACAGTGGTATCCAGATTGGAGTTTCTGATATAGCAGCAGAACTGGTACAACGTATTGTAGATGCCGCTAAAAAGCTCAAAATAAAAACAGTTATCAGCCCCGAATGTGGCCATGGCTACATGGCTATACGCTGGGAAGGACCTAATCTGATTGGTAAACCATTTAACTTCAAAGTGAGACATATTGTTGAAGTGCTAGATGAGCTACGCAAAGATGGTCGCCTTAAAACAAAGGGTATGGAAACACAGAAACTAACCTACCATGATCCCTGTCAGATTTCACGTCGCGGCGGTGTCATCAATGAGCCTCGCAACCTGATCAACATGTTTTCTGAAAATTTCGTTGAGATGCCTGACCACGGAAAAATGAACTGGTGCTGCGGCGCAGGTGGTGGTGTCAGTGCAAATGAACGTGCCGATAAAATCAGGCTGGAAGTCTTTCAGCGTAAAAAAGATCAGCTGGATGAAATAAAACCTGATGCAATTATCAGTGCATGCTCAAATTGCCGGGCCTATCTTGAAGACGGACTGGAAGAATACGGTATGGATATCCCGTTACTGAGTTTGACTGAAACTTTGGCAGAACATTTAGAAGACTAATAAAAACACCGATTTGAGGATATAACATGAGTGACAGAATTGTCGTAGACCCGATAACCCGAATCGAAGGTCATCTACGCATTGAAGCAGAAATGGATGGCAACAAAATTAAGAGTGCTTATTCTTCTGGCACTATGGTACGCGGTATCGAGGTCATTATGCAGGGTCGAGACCCACGCGATGCGTGGGCCTTTGCACAACGTATTTGTGGTGTATGCACACTGGTGCATGGTCTTGCTTCTATCCGCTCGGTAGAAAATGCGCTCGACTATAAAGTACCAAAGAATGCAGACCTGATTCGTAACCTGATGAATGGTGCTCAGTATATTCACGACCACGTTATGCATTTCTATCACCTGCATGCACTTGACTGGGTCGATGTTGTGTCCGCATTGAGCGCTGACCCAAAAGCCACATCTGAACTTGCTCAGTCATTAAGTAATTATCCAAAATCTTCACCCGGTTACTTTGCCGACATGAAGAAGAAACTAAAAGGTTTTGTCGAAGCAGGTCAACTGGGTATTTTCGCCAAAGCTTATTGGGGACACCCTGCGTACAAACTTCCACCGGAAGCTAACCTGATGGCGGTTTCACATTATCTGGAAGCACTTTCGTGGCAACGTGATGTTGCGCGTTTGCATACTATCTTCGGTGGCAAGAACCCACATCCTAACTTTGTTGTTGGCGGCGTTCCCTGTGCCATTGACCTGAATTCAGATTCAGCCATCAACATGAAAAAACTGTCGCAAGTACAGGACATCATCAAGCAGATGATGACCTTTGTTGATCAAGTTTACGTTCCAGACACACTGGCTATCGCCAGTTTCTACAAAGACTGGGGCAGTCGTGGTGAAGGCCTGGGCAACTTCCTGACCTATGGTGACTTCCCATCAAACGGCATGGATGATCCTTCAGGCTTCATGATTCCTTCCGGTGCAATCCTTAATCGAGATCTCAGTACTATCCATGATGTTGATATGAATGCAGCGGATGAAATTAAGGAATACGTCTCTCATTCATGGTACGACTATGAAGGCGGTAAGAATGCTGGCCTGCATCCCTATGATGGTGAGACTAAATTAAATTACACCGGGCCTAAACCACCCTATAAACATCTTGATGTCGATCAGTCATACTCGTGGTTAAAATCGCCTCGTTGGAAAGGCCATGCAATGGAAGTAGGGCCACTGGCACGTGTACTAATGCTCTATGCAAGTGGGCATGAGCAAACCAAAGAACTGGTTGGTATGACATTGAACAAACTGGACGTTCCTGTAGAGGCATTGTTTTCAACACTCGGCCGCACCGCAGCGCGAACACTGGAAACCAAGATCATTGCAGATGCTATGCAGGGCTGGTACAACGATCTAATTACCAATATCAAGGTCGGCGATACCAAAACCTTTAACGAAGTTTTATGGGAACCTTCTTCATGGCCGAAACAGGCGCAGGGTGTTGGCTTCATGGAAGCACCCAGAGGTGGACTTGCACACTGGATTGTCATAGAAGATGAGATCATCAAGAATTACCAGGCAGTAGTGCCCAGTACCTGGAACGCCGGTCCACGCGATGACAAAGGCCAACCGGGCGCTTATGAAGCAGCACTAGCTGATAACCATGTCTTGCATGACCCTAAACAGCCGTTAGAAGTTCTGCGCACCATACACAGTTTCGATCCCTGTCTTGCCTGCGCCGTACATTTAACAGACCCTGATGGAAATGAACTAATTAAGGTAAAGGTACAGTAATGAAAAGCTTACTTATTTTTATATTGTCGTTGACCTCATCGACAGTACTTGCGCACTCAGGTCACTTATCCAATGAATCTGTGCACGGTTTTTTACATATTGAACACATCATTGTACTCGCCACATTCGGATTGATTGCATTAATTACGAAAGTATTGCGTAACAAATAGAACCGTCCAAAACTGTTTGTAACTGAAAGAGGCAGTGGTCATAATTAATTTGACCACCTGCACTTTAGCGTTTTTCGTACAGTTATCACCTGCAAAAAGTTTTTCCTTTTTTGCATATTCCACTTCAGAGTGTATTATCACTGTTAATAAGTTATCTGTTAATTCGGAACAAAATAATTGAGGTCAATGAGTGATAAAACGTAACAAACATCTGCTTATATTTGCCGCTGTAGCATGCGCCATTGTTGTAATGCTGTTATATGGAACTCGTGCTAAACCTGTGAAAGTATTAGTGGAAGCCGTTGAAATGGGATCCATAGAGGAAACCGTAGCCAATACCAGGGCGGGTACGGTAAAGGCATGTCGACGAGCACAAATGGCACCGGCCATGGGTGGTCAGATTGCATCATTACCGGTTAAAGAAGGTGATTCAGTGAAACAGGGAGATATCTTGCTGGCTCTCTGGAATGATGATTTACAGGCTGAAGTAGGGCTAGCTCGCTCTGAGGCTAAAGCTGCTCAGGCTCGTGCGGATAGCGTATGTGTACAAGCTGATATTTCAGAAAAAAATGCCAAACGAAAAACAGATTTACGAAAGACCCATGCAATTTCAGAAGAGTTAGTCGATCAGGCCGTGGCTACTGCAAAATCACAACGTGCTGATTGCATTGCATCACGAACTTCAGCCACCGTCAGTGCTGAAAGAATAGGGGTCGCAGAAGCCTTGCTCGAACGCACACTACTAAAAGCACCCTTCGATGGAATCATCGTAGAAATGAATGGTGAAATCAGTGAATACGTCACACCATCACCACCTGGCATTCCTACATTACCGGCTATCGATATGGTTGATCGTAGTTGTTTTTATGTGGTCGCCCCCATTGATGAAGTCGATGCACCGAAAATCCAGCCAGATATGCAAGCACGTATTAGTCTTGATGCTTTCAAAGATCGACACTTTCCTGCAACCGTTCGCCGTGTCGCTGATTATGTGCTTGATCGTGAAAAGCAGGCACGCACGGTTGATATTGAAGTGATATTTGAAAACCCGGAAGATATGCTAGATATGTTGCCGGGTTACAGTGCAGATGCTGAGATCATTCTCAAAACTCGCGATAACGTATTAAGAGTGCCCACGGAAACGATCATTGATAAACAACAGCTTTATGTTTTTAATTCAGACGATCAATTACTTGAGTTACGTGATGTTAAAACAGGTCTATCAAACTGGGATCATACAGAAATCATTAGTGGTGTAGAGCAGGGTGA
>JAGLQT010000245.1 GCA_023136715.1 Gammaproteobacteria bacterium
AATGATTAAACTCGATCATATATTTCGCACATTCAAGGTTGGCGATGAACTGGTTCACGGACTTGATGACGTCTGTCTCGATATAAAAAATGGTGAATACATTTCAATTATGGGGCCATCCGGTTCTGGGAAATCAACTTTATTAAATGCCATTGGTTTGCTTGATCAACTTGATGATGGGCGTTATTTTTTAGACGGTACTGATGTCACTGAATTAACTGAATTAGAACAGGCAACAGTCAGACGTGAAAAAATTGGCTTTGTTTTTCAAACTTTTCATTTAGTCCCCCGATTAACTGCCGCTGAAAATATAGCCTTACCTTTAACGCTGGCAGGTGTTGATCATGCCGAGCGAGAACATCGTGTTAGTGAAGCACTGGAATCATTGAGCCTCAGTGACCGAAGCCACCACAGACCGGATCAGTTATCAGGCGGCCAAAGACAACGCGTTGCTATTGCACGTGCCGTGGTGACAAAACCCCTCGTAATATTAGCCGATGAACCGACAGGCAATTTGGATCACGCATCAGGCATTGAAGTCATTAATATCCTTGAAGAGCTTAACCAGCAGGGACTTACCTTATTGCTGGTTACCCACGATATTGAACTGGGTGAACGGGCGCACAGAATTATTCACATGATGGATGGCAAGGTGTTGCAGTAATGCGCATCAATGACGTTATCCAGTTTGCTTTTCATGCCATGCAGGGCTATCGAACACGCACCTATTTAATGTTGTTGGCGATGGCGATTGGCGTAGCATCGGTGGTGTTGCTTACATCACTTGGTGAAGGCGCACGTTTATATGTGACCCAGCAATTTTCATCTCTGGGTACCAACTTGCTGATTATTTTGCCCGGGCGCTCTGAAACCACCGGAGGTATGCCGCCCATGATGGGGGAAACTCCGCGCGATTTAACTTTACAGGATGTAGCGGCGTTACAACGCAGTCGATACGTCAAACAACTTGCACCCATTGTAGTTGGAGCTGCACCAGTATCCTATCAACAGCTTGAGCGTGAAGTCATGATTATGGGTTCAACTGCCAGCCTGTATTCTGTGCGACAGCTAAAGTTGTCCCGTGGTCAGTTTTTACCTGAACTGGAAATCACCCGCGCCTCTCCGGAATGCGTACTCGGCCATACCCTGTATAAAGAATTATTCGGCAACGTATCACCTCTAGGCAAATGGGTGCGTGTTAGCGAATATCGTTGTCGAGTTATAGGCGTTTTAGAAGAAGAGGGCGTGTCTCTGGGTATGCATATGGGAGAAGTCCTGATCATGCACGCGGCATCAGCGCAAACACTGTTTAACGTGAATTCAGTTTTCAGGATTCTGGTCGAAGCACAAAGCCAGGAAGTGATGGAAAAATTACGACAGGATGTGATTAAAATTATCAGTGCTCGTCACGATGGCGAAGATGATATTACTGTACTTTCACAGGATGCACTGTTGAAGACCTTTGACCGAATTCTAACCGCTTTAACTTACTCACTCGGAGGCATTGCTGCAATCAGCCTGCTGGTCGCTGGCATCATGATTATGAACGTAATGTTAGTCGCCGCAGCTCAACGCACAACGGAAATTGGTTTATTAAAAGCACTCGGTGCGCCACGCAAGCAGATCATCATGCTATTCCTCACCGAGTCTGCCTGCTTATCACTCATCGGAGCCATGCTGGGATTGTTTTTTGGCCTGGCGGGCAACTGGGTATTACAACATTATTTTCCAGACTTCCCATTCCAGGCACCCGACTGGGCATTATGGTCTGCAGTAGGTGTCGCACTGGGCACAGGTTTATTGTTTGGCTTACTGCCAGCTCGACACGCGGCTAACCTTGATCCGGTATTGGCATTATCGAGTCACTGATTAATCATAAATCATGTTTATAAAAGACCTCTTCAATTTATCCTTCAGTGCCGTACGTTCTCGACGCTTGCGCAGTAGCTTAACAGCGCTGGGTATTGCCGTTGGCATAGCAGCGGTTGTTCTACTGACATCTGTCGGCGAGGGTTTGCATCGATTTGTGTTGGCCGAATTTAGTCAGTTTGGTACCAATCTCATTGGCATAACACCGGGCAAAGCCACCACCCATGGTATGTCCGGAGCAGTAATGAGTAATGTGCGACCACTTTCTCTGGATGATGTAACTGCATTACGTCAACTGCCGCAGGTCATTGCCGCAGTTCCATTAATACAGGGAAATGCTGCGATAGAGGGCGGCAATTTGCAGCGGCGCACGACTATTTTTGGTGTCGGACCTGAAGTACCCCAGGTCTGGCAGTTTAATGTATCAGCGGGCCAGTTCTTACCGGATGATGATCCACGCAGCGCACGTTCATTTGCCGTCCTGGGCAGCAAGGTAAAGCAGGAGCTGTTTGGTAATCAAATTCCTCTGGGTGAAATTGTACGGGTAGGTGGCTCCCGTTTTCGAGTCATCGGCATAATGGAATCCAAGGGCCAGATGTTAGGTTTTGACCTGGATGACGCGGTATATATTCCTGCAGCGAAGTCGATGGAATTGTTTAATCGCGAAAGCCTGATGGAAATTGATGTACTTTATAAAAACAATCTTGATGCAGACACGGTGAGTGACCAACTCAAGCAGACTTTGATAGCCAGGCACGGTGAAGAAGATTTCACTATTGTTACTCAGGAGAAAATGCTGGAAGTACTGAATTCAGTGCTGGACATCCTGACCTTTGCGGTCGGAGCACTCGGCGGTATATCCTTAATCGTCGGTGGTGTAGGCATCTTAACTATCATGACCATTGCGGTAAAAGAACGAATCTCAGAAATAGGGCTGTTAACCGCTCTCGGTGCTGAGCGACGCCAAATCCTAATCCTGTTTCTTACAGAAGCGATGTTGCTGTCAGCCCTGGGCGGCGCATTAGGTCTGATATTGGCGTTCTCCATTGCAGAAATCATACACCTTGCTGCACCAGGCATACCTGTTCATACACCCTGGCATTTTGTTGTAATGGCTGAAGTTCTAGCGGTATTTGTTGGCTTATGTGCTGGAGTTCTTCCCGCCAGGCGGGCTGCCAAAATGAATCCAGTTGATGCTTTGCGTACTGAATAATTCAAAAGCTTGTTCAGCATTGCTCACTACTAAAAGATCAGCAGCTGGCATTAGACCTGCGTGCCATCCTTACCATTTCAGATACTTACAGCGCATTCACTACACCTGGTATTTGAATTAACAAGAGCGCATAGACCTAAACTAATCCTGATTGATAATTAGAAGCATTCTAGATTCATTTAACCTATAATGCCTTACTTTGATTTGGGTTATCCGTAAAAAGTTTAAGCTCAGACAGGGTTATATGCGTAACTCATTGCCCAATATTATCTCCTGCTTAACGATGGAGCTAATTTCTAATTGCTTATACAAAGCATGAATTAGATGTTGTAACTAATTGTTTTAAAAAATATTAAGCCGTATACATGGAAAACTTATTGCCGGGAACTAATTAGATGCTTCCAAGATTATCACTAACATTAAGCATGCTATTACTGACAGCCTCGGTAGGGCTTACTGTTTGGGCGGCATCATACACATATCAAAATCACGTGCTGAGCACACTATTTCATGAGGACCTGAATAAGCGCTTTGTTATTGAAGCAAAGGAGCATAGTGAGCGATTCTACCAGCATCTAAATAAGTACGGTCCTGCAGTAGATTTCTATGCCAACAATGTTGCAGCAATTGACTACATACAATCTGAACAGTGGCTAAACAATAAAAGTCCTGATTTCATCATTCATCAGAATATCCCCGATTGGTTGCCAAAATCGTCCTTAATGGACAGCTACCTCTGGCCTCATTGTGCAATGTTATTTGATCAGTCAGGAAAACTACGCGAGCTATATCATAAGAATAAACCAGGGCCAGCAGTCGAATTATTAAATGCTATCTCCAATTCTATTGAACAGGCTCGTAATAAAAACCTTGTTATCTCTTTTGATAATAAACCTTATATTCTTTCATCTGAAAAAATTGGCAATAGCGACAACGCACCTACGCTGCTCATAATCAATCCTCTCAATGAAGAACTACTAAAAGCATCTCAGGGACATGAATCAGCTGGAATCGTTATTGCCCTATTAGATCCCAGTCAAGAAAAAATTCTGGTTAGCAGTAATAATAAACTGGTTTCTATAAATGCTGACCTAAACGAGCTGAAGAAAAGTTTTTTAATAAATATAGATAACCCGCTTATAACAGCAACAATTGATCTCCCAGTTAAATTAATTTCACTTGTTTCAACTGAAGAAATACAGCATCAAATCAAAGCAGTTCTTGTAGAGGATCGTCGAATTACTCTAGTTACAGCTATTGCTTACATTGGTTCATTTGCACTAGTTATATTCTGGATTACTTCAAGAATCCAAAGATTAAATAATCATGTTGTTCAGTTTTCAGAAAACATGGATATTCCGCAGCCTGCTCTCAATCATAAAAATCCGCTAAATGAGCTAGAAAATCGTTTTGAACTTCTGGCATCAGCTATTGAATCTGAAACCATAGCACTGGAGCATCAGGCATTGCACGATCCGCTAACTAATATGCCTAATAGAAAGCTGTTTAATAATCAGTTACAGAAATTAATCTCCAGCAGCTCAAACACGGGACAAAATTTTATTTTGATATTAAGCGATCTTGATCGCTTCAAAGAGATCAATGACACATTAGGACATCATGTAGGCGATGTTGTTTTACAAAAAGTAGCTGATCGCCTGTATGAAACACTTAGAAATGATGACATGGTGGCACGACTCGGTGGCGATGAATTCGGCATACTTCTTTCCCACACCTCGATTAAACAGGCTGATGTCATTATTAAAAAGGTGCTAAAAGCATTTGAAGATCCTTTTGATATTGAAGAGCATCATCTTGATCTGGCTCTGAGTATGGGAGTTGTTGAATACCCAATTCACGGTGATGACTTAAATATTTTGTTACAACGCGCTGACGTTGCTATGTATAACGCCAAAAGCAAACGTTCGGGTTATAGCATTTATGAGGCATCAGAAGATGGCCATGCGGTAAGCCGTCTTGCACTAGCTGCAGAACTAAGAATGGCATTAAACAATAATTCGCTCAGACTATTTTATCAGCCCAAGATCGATCTATCGACAGGACATATTTATGGCGCGGAGGCTTTGCTACGGTGGGAGCATCCAGAACGTGGCTTCATCTCTCCTGAAGACTTTATACCATTAGCAGAACACACCGGATTAATTCAGCCCATAACTTGCTGGGTAATGGATACTGCCGCAAAACAATGTGCCACATGGAATGCTCTTGGACATACACTATTAATCAGCATCAATATCTCAACTAACTGCATACATGATGCACGTTTACCCGTTAAGCTCAATGAGATAATACTCAGTAATAAACTATCACCAGATCAAATTACACTTGAGTTAACAGAAAACATTTTCATCAAAGACCCCGTTCGCTCTAAAAAGATTCTAGACAACGTTAACAAAATGGGTATTAGTATTTCTATTGATGATTTTGGTACTGGCTACTCATCATTGGCTTATCTCAAGCAATTACCGGTTAACGAAATTAAAATTGATCGTTCTTTCGTTATGGAAATGCTAGAAGATGAAAACGATGAAGTGATTGTCCGCACTACCATTGATCTTGCGCATAATCTGGGTATCAAGGTAGTTGCTGAAGGAGTAGAGAGCCTGGAAGTCGCCAGGAGACTTAAGGAACTAAACTGCGATGCAGCCCAGGGTTATTATTTAGGCCGTCCGATGGAAGTTGAAGACTTCATTAAATATATTGAAGATAAAAAAGCTAATATCGACCTAAGCTAATCAATCATTCAACGAAAATCAGGTCGCTACGATAACTCTCAATGAATCCAGTCTTAAATTAGCCGAGTCCAGCACCTTTGTTAAGGCGGTTAACTGATTCTCAAAGAACTCAATTTCTGAATCTCTAACATTGGGATTAACCTTACTCAAAGCTTTGAGTCGATTAACTTCTCGCAATAATGTTTCGTTGGAATCCTGATGAGCCTGTTCCAGCACCGTGACCACTTGCTGTTGCGCTGTTTTATCACAACGTTCCAGCATCGCTTTTAAAATCTTTTGCTTGGCGCGTACGATCTTATTGGCGGTATCAATATCCACCTGCGCACGTTTTGCGTTAATAATTTCGTGTGCCAGCCTGGCGTTATGATCAACGCCTTTTTGATCAAGCAAAATTCGAATGATAGTTGGTGGTAAATAACGATCTGTTTGTAAACCTTCAACAGGTGCCGCTTCAAGCGTATACAGACATTCCAGCAATATCGTGCCAGGTTGCACGCCAGCATAATTCACAGCAGTTACCGAAGTATTACCCAGCTCCTGAGCCATCACCATATCCAGTGTACTCACTGCCATAGGATGCTCCCAGGTAATATAATGCGCATCCTCAAAACTCAAAGCAGTATCACGTGAATAGGTAATGGTCATACCTTCATCAGAAAGTCCGGGGAAATTGCTGACCATGTGCTCGGTTGGATTAAGAATCAAACAGTTTTCGCTGTGTAATTCCATATCTACACCAAAGCAATCAAATACATTCTCCATGTAATCTGCGAGCATGCCTTCATCATCTGCAGCAATCGCTTTTTGCTTCAGCCCCTGGGCAATATGCGTGCGACAGGAGTTGTATTCCAGCAGGCGATCACGACCACGGTGTAAGGCTTCAGTCATCGAATCACGCAAGCACTGGGTTTCATCAATTAAAGCCTGCTCATCAAATTCCGGCGCCTTCAAGGCGGTTAACAAATCAGCTTCAACTGATTTAAATACCGAATGACCAATCGGGCAGGTATGTTCAAACGCTGCCAAACCATTCTGATACCAGTTAAACATCACCGCCTGCGCACTGTTTTCAAGATAGGGCACATGGATACGAATAGTCTCGGACTGGCCAATGCGATCAAGACGTCCAATACGTTGTTCCAGCAAATCAGGATTTAAGGGTAGATCAAATAAAATCATGTGATGTGCAAACTGGAAATTACGACCCTCACTGCCAATTTCTGAACACACCAGAACCTGCGAGCCAGTTTCGTTATCGGCAAAAAAAGCCGCGGCGCGGTCGCGCTCAACAATACTCAAACCTTCATGGAAGACGGCGGCGTGAATACCGGTTTTAGTTTTTAAATATTGCGCAATATCCAGCGCCGTTTGTGCATGCGCTGCAATCACTAAAACTTTTTCAGAAACAAGTTCAGCCAACTTATCAGCCAGCCATTCAATTCTTGGATCAAAGCCTGTCCATGCTTCATTCGCCGCAGCTTTCTCTAAATTCGCCTCAGGTGTCAGCAAGCCAGCTACATCATTGGTTTTTAAATCAGCATAAGCATCTGGCAGGGGAAGAGGGTAATCAAAAACCTGGCGCTCGGGAAAACCTTTAACCGCAGCACGCGTATTTCTGAATAGAACGCGACCCGTGCCGTGCCTGTCCAGTAAATGCTCGACCAGTTCCAGTCGCGCCTGCTTATTGCCAACCGGTTTCGCATCATCAGCTGGTTTTTTACGTTTCGATATTGTCAGGGTAGAACCTTTCTTTTTAACTGACGACTTAGCGCTCGCCACCGACAAGGTCGAAGTTTTTTCTTTTACATCATCATTTTTAAAACCCGATTCCAGCGCTTCAAACAAAGCCTGATTATCACCTTCATCGAATGTATGCTTAATGGTTGCAATATCCTGCTCAGTTAAATCCTTATCGCCGAGCAAATCCTCAACCACTTGCGCAATCGGTTCATACGAAGCTTCCTCTTCAACAAACTGCTCAAAATTGTGGAAGCGATCGGGATCGAGCAAACGCAAACGTGCAA
>JAGLQT010000246.1 GCA_023136715.1 Gammaproteobacteria bacterium
GCAACGCTTAATACCAATGCCGTCGCCAGCATGCTTGATAACGCCCCCATCATTCAGAGTGAAGGTCGCAGTTTTCCGGTTGAGATTAAATATCTTGATAAAGCTATTGGCCAGAGCAATAACAGCGGCAATCAAAACGCGCAGCAGCAACTGATTTCAAGTTTGACGAACACGGTCAAAAAGGTCATTCATGAGCACGATGACAACTGCCTGGTATTTCTGCCCGGCGTAAAAGAAATTAATCAGCTTTCCAGACAAATTAAACAATACCTTGAAACCGAATCAATCAATAACATTCTGGTTGCGCCGCTGCACGGCAGTTTAAACAAACAGCAGCAGGATCAGGCCATCGCGCCGCTGGCTGATAAACCGAAAACTTCATTCAATCGCAAAATCGTATTGGCCACCAATATCGCCGAAACCAGCATCACGATTGAAGGTATTAGCTGTGTGATTGATTCGGGGTTGGAGCGCCTACTGGATTACAGCCCTGCCTCGGGCATGAACCGCCTGAAAACTCAGGCCATCTCACAGGACTCAGCCGAACAACGCAGTGGTCGCGCCGGAAGATTATCCGCAGGTATCTGTTACCGCTTATGGACGGCGCAACAACAGCCTCGTTTAATTAAACATTCATCGGCTGAAATTTTACACAGTGACTTATCATCGCTAATACTGGAACTGGCCAACTGGGGCGTGACCCAGGCTGATGAAATGCAATGGATGGATGAGCCGCCAGCCAGTGCAACAGAGCAGGCAAAAACATTGCTGCAGCAACTTAATGCTCTCGACAGCATGGGCAAGATCAAAGCACATGGTCGTGACATGCTGAGACTGGGCACGCATCCACGACTGGCACACATGATGTTATCTGCACTCAAACTCGATCAGGCTTATCACGCCTGCCTCATCGCCAGCCTGCTCACCGAGAAAGATTTATTTCTGGCTAATACCGATAAAAGCGCCGACATTCATGACCGGCTCAATGTGCTGCTGAAAACCCGATCATCTGAAAACAATAGAAATCAGCACGGCATTGATACGCAGCAATGTAAACGAATAATACAAACCGCCGATGATTTTTTTAGGCGGCTTAAACATTGCAGCAAAGCGACTATAAATAAAGAGACGCCAGATAATAATTATAGCGGCGTGCTTCTGGCCTACGCCTACCCCGACAGGATCGCCAAACAACGCAACATCAACGAAGCACGTTATTTGCTCAGCAACGGTAAAGGCGCGCTCATTCCGCCATATTTACAACATCATCTTCATGAGTATATTGTGGTCGCCAACCTTGATGCCAAACAGGGCGAAGCCTGCATTTATCTGGCTGCGGATATCAGCGCTGAACAATTACAGAATTATTTTATTGATAACATTCAACACGAAGAAAGTGTTGAGTGGAATGAAAACGCTCAACGCGTTGAAGCTAAACAGATAAGCCGTATTGGAAAAATAGTTCTACAAGAATCGATTATTAAGGATGACAAAAAACCTGAAACCCAAGAGGCCGTGCAACAATGCCTGTTACGGGCAATCAAAAATACTGGGGTGAAATGCTTAAACTGGACAGCGCAAGCAAACAGTCTCAAACAACGCGTGCAATTTATCAATCACCACGTCAACAATAACTCGGCCTTTAAAAAACAGCTTGGCGATAACCCCCTGCTGGACTTTTCGGATCAGGCTCTGAGCAACACTCTGGACGAATGGCTGCAGCCTCATCTAAGCAACGAAAACAGCCTCAAGCAATGTTTCAAACTGGATTTGCATGGCCTGCTTTTAAACCAGCTTAGCTGGGAACAACAGCAATTTATCAAGCAATTAGCACCGGAGAAAATCAACGTCCCCAGTGGCTCCTCAGTGACCATTGATTACAGTGATCCCGTCCAGCCAGTTCTCGCCGTCAGGCTCCAGGAAGTATTTGGTTTATACGAAACACCGACCGTGTTAAATGGCCACTGCAAATTAATGATGCATCTGTTATCACCAGCGCGTCGCCCCATGCAGGTGACACAGGATTTAAACAGTTTCTGGCAGACCACCTACCATGATGTAAAAAAAGAACTGCGCGGAAAATACAAAAGACACTACTGGCCGGATGATCCATTGACCGCGCAGGCGACCAGCAAAACCAAAAAGCAGATGAATCGGCAATGAATTTATTACGAAAATTATTACACAAGCTTGATAACTGGCGTGTACTTTCGGCGCTGAAAAAACATCCTCTACCTTTTTCCAGTTGGCAGGCTATCAGACAGCTCTCCTGTATCCGATATCTCAGCTCCGTTGAAAAAGCACGCTTGCGCATTCTCTCCTCTGTTCTTTTAACGCAAAAAACCTTTAGTGGTCAGCAGGGCTTTAACCTTACTGATGAGATGAAACTGATCATAGCGGCTCAGGCATGCGTGCCGATTTTAAAACTGGGACTTAACTATTATTCAGGCTTTGTTCAGGTGAGTGTTTATCCCGCCGCATTCTGGGTGGAGCGTGATGAAAGAGATGAAACTGGTGTTGTACATCATAATAAAAGACTGCTTTCAGGAGAGTCCTGGTCACGTGGACCGGTGATTCTGTCGTGGAAAGATATTGAACGGGATATAAAGCGTGACCATGAAGGGCATAACGTTATCATCCATGAGTTTGCTCATAAGATCGATATGTTAAACCGGGGCGCCAACGGTATACCACCCATTCCTGCTACTAGCAGCGCTAAAGAATGGCAAGATGTATTTCAACATGCCTACCAACATCTAATTGGGCGCGTAGAACACCACCATAAGCCCTGTATCAATGCTTATGGTTCAACATCACCAACAGAATTCTTTGCTGTAGTAAGCGAATACTTTTTTACCGCACCACAACACCTGAATCAGTGTTACCATCAAGTTTATAATGAACTGAAACTGTTTTATCATCAAAATCCTGCCGGACGTATAGCGCAGACGGAAAAACATAAAGTAACCAGAACCAGATCATAACAATCAATGATATGAGGCCGCATCGTAAAACACTAAAATATAATCTTGTGGACAAGATTTTCAAATTATAATTTGACTTGAAACAACGCCTAATCTTGTCTATAAAATAAACTTAAAATTCAAAATTAAGGGGATTAAGAGATGGAAGTATTTAGTAATTTATTCAATGATCTAACCGGCTGGTTAACCATTGGAATATTAGTCTTTATGATATCTATGATGGCATATTTAGCAAACATGATTATCAAAAAATCCAAAGGTGATGGCAGCTAGTTAATCCAGGAGTTAAGCATGATCGGTTTCGCTCATGCTATAAACTTTTAACTAACCCCTGCTCTAACACCCTCTTTCTTTCTGCTGTAGATTCCAAAGGCGCTGACAATCAACCCAAAAGTACTTTTGAAATACTGTCTCCCAGATTACCCGTGCTGGCAATACTAAAAAACACCACCGCCATAAACACAAGTGGCAGGGTAGCGGCTGCCAGTGTTAAATAACCGGTAAAATTAAGCAGCGTTTTCTTTGCTGTGACTTTAGAGTTAAAGCTCTGTTCTACAGCAGGACCTGTCTTTATTTCCTGCTCAGCAATTGCGCTGTTATCTACTGTTGTAAGGTTCATAATCAATTCCTCTATTTATCCTGATGCTAATTTACTTTCTACTTAACGATAGAGCACAAAACGTGCCAACTCGTAACCTGTTGTTTTTTCGAATCTAAAAACGGGCGTTGTTATAATGACATCTTATGCTATGATGTCGTTTTGACGACAATGAGGTTAATATGACATCAGCTACCTTTTGTAATGCACTGACATCGATTGTGGCGGATCTTTCTCGCGACCTTCCTTCTGAGCAACGTTACCAGCGCCTGTTAGGAGCGATGCAAAGTAGTTTTCCCTGTGATGCCGCTGCCTTGCTCCATTTAGAAGGCAATTACCTCACCCCACTGGCCGTTGATGGATTAAGTGATGACACCATGGGTCGTCGTTTTGAAGTTGAGGACAACCCTCGCCTTGCCCGTTTACTGCATTCACGAGAGCCAGTTCGATTTGCTGCAAATTCAGACCTGGCTGACCCCTACGACGGCCTGGTCGAAACAGAAGACCATTTATTGCACGTGCACGACTGCATGGGCTCTTCGCTGTACGTAGATGACAAACCCTGGGGAGTGCTTACACTGGATGCCATGAAACCAGGTACTTTCGACACTATCGACCCGATTGAACTACGTACTTTTATTAGCTTGACCGAGGCAACGGTAAAAGCAGCTGAGCGCATTAACGAACTGGAAGCACGAGTTAAACATGGCGTTATGGTTACCCGTGAACTACTTAAAAAAGGCACCGATGTTGAAATGATCGGCAACAGCGAAGTCATGCAAAAATTAAAAGATGAAATTGCTATAGTTGCACAATCAGATCTAACTGTTTTGATACAGGGCGAAACAGGTGTTGGTAAAGAATTAGTGGCTGCACAGGTACATGCCAATTCAGCACGCGCTGAATTCCCTATGGTTTATGTAAACTGTGCAGCCCTGCCAGAAAATATTGCTGAGAGCGAATTATTTGGTCACATTAAAGGCGCATTTTCTGGAGCTGTGACAGATCGTGCAGGGAAATTTGAAATAGCCGATGGTGGCACCCTATTTCTGGATGAGATTGGCGAACTCAGCCTTGCCATTCAGGCCAAGATGTTAAGAGCTTTACAAAGCGGTGAAATACAGCGCGTTGGCAGCGACCAATACATTCAGGTCGACGTACGAATTGTTGCCGCGACTAATCGTGACCTGCAACAGGAAGTATCAAACGGTAACTTTCGTGCAGACCTTTATCATCGTTTGATTGTATATCCAGTACAGGTTCCACCCTTGCGCGAACGAGGCAAGGACATCCTGTTACTAGCCGGATATTTTTTAGAAGACAACCAACGTCGCCTTAGTGTGAAGGCATTGCGCCTCTCCGCCGACGCCAAAAATGCACTGCAACAATATTCATGGCCAGGCAATGTGCGTGAACTGGGCCATTTGTTAAGCCGTGCCACACTAAAGGCAACAACAGATCAGGGAAAATCTAATGATTCAATTATTATTGATGCTTCGTATCTGGATATCAGCAATGCTGAGACTATGGATAGCAACGAGCCAAACAAAGAGCTTGTACCAAAGCCTGCAATAATTATAAACAATCTCACTCTTAAAGAAGCCGTTGATGAATTCCAACGAGAAGCTATCGAAGAAACACTGAGGAAGCACAATGGAAACCTTGCTTCAGCAGGACGAGAACTGGGAATAAACCGTAGTAATTTTTACAGACTACTAAAACGGCTGGACGTAAAAGAACAAAAATAGGCGTCAGAGCACAATTTCCGCTAATATTAGAAACAATTGTGCTCTGACACCTATTTTCTCAGTTTCGTTCCTAAATTTACATCTTCCATGCGAATGTCTTGCTTTCAAAAAGCTTGATACAGCTATCAACCACCTCGGCATCATAGAACCGGCTGCGGTTCTTCTGAATCTCCTTGAGGGCGGCATCAATGCCCAAAGCGGGGCGATAGGGACGGTGGGATGCTATGGCCTCCACCACATCGGCAACCGCCAGAATGCGCGCCTCCAGCAAAATGGCATCGCCTTTCAGGCCATCGGGATAGCCGCTACCATCCATGCGCTCATGATGTTGTCTGATCATTTTGGCCACCGGCCACGGAAATTCCACCCCTTTGATGATGTCGTATCCAACGGCAGCGTGGCTTTGGATGATGCCAAATTCATAATCGCTCAGTTTACCAGGGCGATTGAGAATCTCGGCAGGGACGTAGACCTTACCGATATCGTGAATCGTGGCACCCATGCGAATGCCTTTGATGTGCCCCTCATCCAGCCCCATATCCCTTGCGATAGCAACGGCCAGCTCAGCCACCCGACGTTGATGACCTGCGGTATAGGGGTCGCGCTGCTCCACCGTGTTGGCAATAGCCTGAATCGCCTGCACCAGGGCGTTCTGGAGTTTCTCGCTACTCTGATCATGCTCCAGGCGCAGACGTACGGTCTGAATGCCGAAGGCAAGGTCTGCAGTCAGTTCGGTGAGCAGCGCAATCTCTTCGTCATGAAATGCGTTTGCCTCCGCTGCATTGATATTGAGCACCCCGCGACCGCTCGTTCTAAGGTCAAGGGGCAGGCTGATAGTCGATTCAAAACCGAACTGCTTTGCCTGCTTATTCCAGGCCGCATATTGGGGGTTGGTCTGGATGTCATTCGCTACGGCAGTACTCCCGGTGAGGATGCACAAGGCCGATGGGCAGCACACCGCATCCACTTCCGTCGGGACAAAACAGGCGTCAGGTAGTAATTCGAGATAGCCTTCAACATGCCCCGCCTTTGCCACCGGCACCAGGCGCTGTTCGTCATCTCCTTCCAGATAGCCGACCCAGACCATGCGGTAGTTGCTAGTTTTGACAATGAGTTCGCAGATGTCATTAAGCAACTGCTGTTCATCGGTGACATGGATGAGGGCCGCGTTGGTGGCACTAAGTGTACGCAGTGCCCTGTTTAAGCGTTCCAGGGACACTTCTGCCCGTTTGCGCTCTACTGATGCGCGCATCATCTCGACAATGGAGTTTATTAGATTTCTTTCTTCAGCGAGGAAAGGCCCATCGGCCTCCAGGGGCCGCTCCTCCAGGTAGACAATCTCGATCATACAGTTTTTGCCGTCAAGTGTAGCAAGCCCAGCCTTCAGGCCCCATTGCGTTTCGGAGAACCCAGGCGTTTCGAAGCTGTCATCACCGTAAGTTATGCGTACCTCGGTACACTCGGGATACTGCCATGCACCAGGAAGGCTCACCGCTATCTCCTTGAGTATCTCAGGTATGGTCAAACTCTCATTCTGCAGGATAGTAGCAGTGCGGTGCAGCACGGTAAGCTCTTTCACCCGTTCACCGAGGTCATGAATGAGCCTCTTTTCCATATCCTCCGCCCGTTTGCGCTCGGTAATGTCGGTCATAATTCCCTGTAAGGCAAGCGCATTCCCCCCACTATCAGACTCCCATGAAGCCCTGTCCTCGAACCAGCGGAATGTCTTACCATCCTTATGCCACAGCCGATATTCGAAAACAAAACTCTCCTTTTTCTCGTAGGCCTCCCCGATTATGGACAGCGTCTGCTCGCGGTCTTCATTGTGCATCTGCTTAGCCCATCTCTCCGGGTCTGCCAACCATTCCTCAGGGGTAAACCCCAGCAAGCGCTCGATTGCCGGACTGATATAGGTGGCATTGAAATCCGGGGGCGAGGCCGTGTAAAGAATATCCGGCACGGTTTCCACCACCTGCCGAATGCGCTCCTCACTCTCGCGGAGCGCCTCCCGCTCTTGCTCCAGTTCCTTGACCTTTTTGTCGAGCTTATCGCCCACCGATCGGGAATACATTTCATCGAGCTCGGCTTTGGGTTTTAGTGCTTCCTCAGGTATTGGCTGCGTAGCCTCTTCATGTTCCGCCAATACCTCTTCAATGGTTTTCATAAGCTCCTGCGGTTCAAGCGGCTTGATCAGAAAGCGGGAGCCCCCCAGCAGCCTGGCCAGTTCCTCGTCATTAGGCTCGGTATAGGTGGAGGTATAGAAGATAAATGGTATTTTTTGTAATTCGGGATCGGTCTTGACCTGACGGCACAGTTCAAAGCCATCCATTTCCGGCATCATGATGTCGGAAATGATGAGATCGGGCGGGGTTGACCGGGCCAGATTAAGGGCTTCAATACCATTGCTGCTACTGATGACCTCATGACCCTGGCTGGCGAGGGTCATCTCTAGCAAGATTCGAGAGTCTTCCGTGTCTTCAGCGATAAGAATCTTCATGTGTCACCGACAATCGCCCTGATTTGGTCGATTACATGCATTGTGTCGATGGGCTTCTCGATGTAACCATCACACCCGGCAGCCAATAGTTTTTCCCGGTCTCCCGACATGGCATAGGAGGTCATGGCGATGATAGGTATTCCGGCAACATCCGCGTCCAGGGCACGTATTCTTTTCAACACCTCAGCTCCATTAATATCCGGTAGCTGTATATCCAGCAAGACGAAGTCTGGCTCTTGCCCCAGCGCCAGTTGAACACCCTTCAGGCCGGTATCGGCACAGATAGTTTCGTATCCAGCGTCTTGCAATAGCATGGCGATCAGCACCATGTTGTCTTCATTATCCTCGATGATCAGTGCGGTCTGCTTCTTGTCAGCCGTCATGACTATCCTCCTTGTCAACATTTATAATGTTTATAGGTATGCTCAACCCAAAGATACTGCCATCGTCATGACGGCTCTCTACCGACACGTCTCCATGCAACAACTCTTCGGTGATCTTCTTGGTTAAGTATAGCCCAAGCCCAGTGCCTCCGGCCTTGATCCGCAGGTGGGTTTCCAGGCGTTCAAAGGCCTCGAACAGCTTCGGGAAATCGTCCTCGGCAATGCCGATGCCAGTATCGGTTACCCGAATGTCTGCCATATCTTCGTTTACAGATACCAACAGGCTTACCTTGCCGGTCTCGGTAAACTTCACCGCATTACTCAGGTAGTTGAGCAGGCACTGCAACAGGCGCTTGCGGTCGGTATTCATCTCCGGCCAGGCGTCAGCCTGAACCTCCAAAGCCAGCCCTTTTTTATCGGCCAGCGGGCGAATGCCCTCAACGGCCTCGTCAACCAACTCTTTTAGCGGGAAGTGCTCGGGGAACACATCGATTCGCCCGGCCTCGACCTTGGAGATGTCGATCACATCGGAAACCAGCCCCAGCAGGTGTTTGCCGGAACGATGGATGCGTTCCATGCTATCTTTTTGTTTGGTGTTCAGATCACCCGCTATGCCTTGCAACAACAGCCCACTGAAGCCGATAATAGAGTTGAGTGGGGTGCGCAGCTCATGGGACATGGAGGCGATGAACATGGATTTGAGCCTGTCCAATTCCTTCAGACGCAGATTGGCATCCTTCAGATCGGCGGTTCGTTCCTCCACCCGCAGTTCGAGCTGTTCCCGGTATTTCTGTAACTCATTGTGCACCTTCTTGCGTTCTTTAACCTCATCTTCCAGTTTGCTATACGATATCTTGAGCTGGCGGGTCATGTCATTGAAGGCTTCGGATAAAGCCCCGATCTCGTCTTTCGACTGGATATCAATTTTGTGCTCCAGATCCCCTTGCGCCACCAACCCAGCGCCCCGGATCAGGTTTGTAATCGGCTGGGAGATGCTGCGCCGGGCAACAATCCAGGCGCTCAGTACAATGGCGAGGGACAACGCCAGCATGATTACAGTTAAGATATCCGCCTTCAACTGGGCCCGGCTGTGCTGCTGGTGCCCCAGCAGGTGCAATGCCCCAGCACTGCTGACAGCCTGACGTGAGTAAACCAGCATGCGCGCTACCAGCCTTCTCTCCAGGTCGCTAACTACAGCAACCCCTGCATCATGCGCGTCATATAGATCCGCCAGGCGCAGAAAATGTTTGCGCATGCCAGCGGTCTCTTTTTTTATGCTCTCCAGAACAGGCAGCTCAGCTTGTTCTTTAAATATACTCGTTTTATCTTCCAGGATCCCGGCAATGGCCTGGTAGGATCTTTCCCATTGGTAGGAGATCCTTTTCTGGCCCGGATAAAGCAGAAACTCGTAAGTGAGCACATCAAGTTCATGGTTTTTTTGGCTGAGGGTATTGAGCAACTCCAGCTTTTCGTCGACACGGTCAAACTCTTTGCTGGCTAGATAGAGGTTAACGGACACTGCGAAAAACAGGCCTGTGATGGTAAAGAAGATCAATCCCAGCCGACGCTTGATTTTCATATCATTCCCCTTAATGTATGAGGGTAACGGCTTCCGGTTTTAACTCTTTGAGCGCGTCAATGTATATATAATTGAGATAATTAGGAACTTTTCTTTTATCGGTAAGTTTGTTTTCAATTGCCCATCGCGCCTGATCTTCAAACAATATCAACATCGCCTGATCAAGAGTAACGACAAACCGCTGCGTTGGCCAACTGTAATCTATGTAATCCGATTCATATGCAAATCTCTTCCTGGCAAACTCTTTGGCGCTTTCAGGGTTCTCCTTAATGTAAGCCTCTGCTTCCAATACTGATTTTATAAAGCGCTCAACTGCTGCGGGACTGTTTTTTATCCAATCATCTTTTGCAATTATTAAGAAATAGAAATCCTCTCCCCCCGGCCATCTTATTACGTTATCACCGAGTTTTTTCTTTATAAGATAAGCATAAGGATCCCAGGTAAAAGCAGCGTCTATATCGCCATTTATAACAGCCTTTACTATTTCCGGCGGCCTTAAATCAACGATCTCCATATCCTGGTATGAAAGATAGTTTAATGTTAAAAATACGCCAAGCTGAAAGGCGGCACCGCTCTTTTTTGTGACTCCAAGCTTTTTCCCTTTTAAATCATTTATTGTTGTAAATCCCTTATCTTTTCTGGCGAGCAACTCCTTCATTTGTGCGTTAGCAATAGTTCCAATCACCCTAAGGCCTTCATGTTCAAAGCTATTATGCACAAAAACATTATCAGCTGAGGTGGAAATATCAGACTCTCCGGCTATAAGGGCGTCAGCAGCAGCCTTGCCGGATTTATAGCCTTTTATTGTTACTTCTAAACCATTTTTTTCAAAAAATCCCTGCTCTTCAGCGATATAAACTGGAGTCCCAATAAGATACTCAGCCGCTGCCAGAGTAATTTTCTCAATCGGACCTGTATATTTTTTTTGCTTTTCAATGCGATTGCTGACAGCAAATACTATGACCAAACAAACAAGCAGCAAACATGCAATCATTATCCCTATGCTTTTCCTGATCATTTCGATATACCTTTTGCCGAATCTTTCGGATATCGCTCTAGCCAAATATTCTGAGCGACTGCGCTTTCTTCATTATTACGGGCTTTCTATTTTTACAACTCCAATGAGCCACCCTCATTGCACTGCGTTGAATCTGATTCTGCTTTTACTACTACTGGATTCTGTGTTTTTTATACAGCTAACGGCCGAGCTAACAGGA
>JAGLQT010000247.1 GCA_023136715.1 Gammaproteobacteria bacterium
GCCAATGCTGCAACCGGTGGTTTTACCTTCGAATACGCCGGAAAGAATTTTGACTTCGTCCGGCTCGCGGCGCTGCGTGGTGTGACGCGAAGTACCGGGTTTGCGGCGATCCAGTTCCAGCTGCAGATCCGCCTCGCTGATTTCCAGTCCCGGCGGACAACCATCGACGATGCCCAATAACGCAGGGCCGTGGGATTCGCCACTGGTAGTGACGGTGAAAAGTTTTCCGATAGTGTTGCCAGACATAGAGATATATCGCTTTTTACGTTGTTATTTTGGAATCACTGAATGTTACCACTCAAAGTGCATCAAAATCATCCTGATGCGTATCGAGTTGCTCGGCGGTGAGCATGAACACGCCGTCGCCGCCGTATTCAAAATCCAGCCAGAAAAAAGGCACAGTGGGTAATGCTGCTTCCAGTGCTGGCCATGAGTAACCGACTTCGACCACCAGAATGCCGCTGTCGGATAAAAATTTTCGCGCCTGTTTCAGCATGGGGATAACCACATCCAGTCCCTGCTCACCGGCGACCAGCCCCAGCGAGGGTTCGATTTTCAGCTCATCACTGAGCTCGGTCATTTCATGCTCAGAGATGTAAGGCGGATTGCTGACGATAAGATCGTACTGGCGATTAGGCACATTCTCGAATAAATCGGACTGCACCAGTTCCAGCCTGTCTTCAAGGCCGTGGTTGTGACGATTAATCTCCGCTACAGCCAGTGCATCAGCTGAAATGTCACTGGCGACCACATTAGCGTTCTCGAAGACATGGGCGCAGGCGATAGCAATGCAGCCACTGCCAGTGCACAGCTCAAGAATATTATGTACTTCCTCATCCATCACCCAGGGCGAAAACTGTTGCCCAATCAACTCGGCAAAGGGTGAACGTGGGATCAGCACGCGCTCATCGACATAGAAACTCAGACCAGCGAACCATGCCTCGTTGGTAATGTAGGCGGAGGGCTTTTTCTGCTCGATGCGCTGCTGGTAGTAATCTAGCACCGACTTGCGTTCAGCCAGCGTCAGCTTGCAGTCGAAATAGTTCTCGCTGAAATCCGGCGGCAGCTTGAGCGCGGCCAGACAGAGATAGACCGCTTCATCAAGCGCATTAGGCATGCCCTGTACAAATGTCAGTTCGGCGGCATTGAAGGCACTAACGCCCCAGCGAATACAGTCGCGTAGTGTAATTAACTCTTCAGCCAGCTCATTAATATTGATCTTTGTCATCATAAGCGTGAATTTTAACCGTTCTCAGGCCTGCCTGCACAAATCTGGATCCAGGGCACTTTCCTGTGAGCCAGCCAGCACCTATAATCTGCACCTCAATAATGAGGACTCGATCAATGAAATTACATCAATTTTTAGCTCTACTTTTTGCCACACTCTTTTTCAGCCACAGCGCCATTGCAGAGTCCACGCTTACTTTTGAAGGCGAATGGATTGCTGAAGCACCACCATCAAGCCGAGTTATGGTCGCCTACATGACTATTAACAACGCTAGCGATCAAATAGCAAAAATCGTTTCAGCGTCCTCTGAGAATTTCAAGAGCATTTCATTTCACCAGACGCAACAGGAAAATGACATGGCGAAAATGAAACACATGAGCACTTTAACCATAGCGGCTAAAGGCAAACTGGTATTAGAAGCGGGCAGCCATCACATCATGTTATTTAATCCGGTTAAAAAATTAAAAGCCGGTGACCAGGTAAAACTTGATTTGAAACTTGAGAATGGTGACGTTGTTAATCTTGTTGTTCCAGTAAAGAAACAGCAGATGGATCATAACTCGCACATGCATCATTAATATGAAAGCAACCTTGCGAGACTACCTGTTATCCACGCCTTTTTATATTCTTCCTCACCACGGCATTTCGTGGCTGATGTTCAAACTGGCACGCATTCAATTTCGTCCAGTGAAAGACTTTATTATTCGAGCATATACAAAATTCAATGCTGTAAAAATGCACGAAGCGGTCATTGAAGACAAGTACGCATACGAAAGTCTCAATGCTTTTTTCACCCGCGCATTAAAACCCGAATGCCGCCCTTTCGACGACACTGAAAACTCATGGCTGTGCCCGGTTGATGGTGCTGTCAGTCAGGCAAGAAAAATAGAAAACGGTCGCGTATTTCAGGCCAAAGGCCACGACTACAGTTTGCTTGAATTAGTCGGTGGCGATGAAAAACTGGCTGCAGCTTTCCAGAATGGCAACTTCGCCACCATCTATCTCTCACCCAGGGACTACCACCGTATCCATATGCCCATCGGTGGTGAGCTAACTAACATGACTTACATTCCGGGACGTTTATTCAGTGTTGCCGATCACACCGTCAAAACCGTGCCACGTTTGTTTGCCCGCAACGAGCGCGTCGCCTGTTTCTTCGATACCGAACATGGCCCGATGGTGATGATTCTGGTCGGTGCGATTAATGTCTCCGCAACCGAAACTGTCTGGCATGGACTGGTCACTAGCAAAGACAAAAAAATCAATTCAATTGACTATAAAAAAGGCGAAGTCACTCTGGAACGCGGTGATGAAATGGGTCGATTTAATCTGGGCTCAACCGTTATCGTTTTAACCACAGAGCAATTTGAACTGGATGAACTAATGACTCACGGCAAAGAAGTAAAACTCGGTCAACGCCTGGGCATCTACAAACCATAAGCCCTCACAGAATCATAAATGGTATGCTATGATTTCTATATCACTGCCAAACACAGGGTTATTCAGCAGGGATTAATGCAGCCACGGACTTTAGCTTGATTTTTTAGCTTGCTGCCATTAAGTGTTTAACACAGGGTTTCATCTGCTTGAGGCTGCTATTCATGGCACAACCTGAAAACTGTTTATCAGATAAAGACTGTCCAATGGGTTCTAGTGATACAGCTCAATGCTGCGTTGCGTTGATTTCCTCTCAGGACCTGATTAGTGATGGTATTAATCAGGGGCTCGAGCAGCACAACAAAATTTTCCTACAAAATCGCTTTAGTGACTGTGATGAATTGCTGAACTTCAATCAGCGCACCTGTTATGAAGTAGTACTAATTAATTCACGTTTAATTCAATACCCCCTGTCTGACTTTTTTGCACAAATACAGGATAAAACACCACGGGCTCGATTTATCGTATTTGCTGCTGAAACCGAAACTCAGTTTATAAAAGCATTAATGCGGGCTGGCGTTCACGGTTTTGTGCCTATAGACGCCGCCATCGATGAATTGTGTGAAGCCATACTGTCTGTGAAAACAGGGCAGCTCTGGTTCAACAGAGCATTACTGGATGAAGTGGTTATTGATGCCATGGAGTTTGAGCGCATGATAGAGCAGTCCATTAGAGAGCGTATTGGTCTACTTAAAGGACAAATGACCCCACGTGAAAGTGATGTTTTCTGTCTGGTACTGGAAGGCTTATCGACCAAACAGATAGCCACACAGGTCCATATGTCGGAGCCAACGGTTAAACAACATCTGACCAGTCTGTTCAAAAAATTTGATGTCAGCAATCGTTCGCAACTGATCCTGTCTGCTTTCGAACGTGTCTGCCCGGTCACCAATATGGTCAAACTATTCCGGCGTACACTCGATCGTCGACGTATAGAAAGTGGCAGAACCCCCTTAATTTCAGATCCATTACAGGATTAGTGCTCTGGTAACCATCAGGCCTATATAAGTTATTCTAAAGATAGTAATTATCTTATTGTAGGTACAAATCTCTAGATTTAGACTAAAAATACTTCCATTCGTACGGTTACCTGAATACCCTTACCTCCAGTAAGTTCTATTTGCTGTTATAAAAATGATACCAAACAGAACCTCTGGAGGTTTTAAATGATTAAATATTGGCTTCGCGCATTCACTTGCGTGGCGTTCTCACTGTTTACGCTGACGGCGTATGCAGAGAACGATAACTTCACCACATCACACTTTTCCGGTTCAGGTAATTGTGCCCAGTGCCACGACAATCTGACAGATACATCCGGCAATGATGTTTCCATCGTCAAGGACTGGGGCACATCGATGATGGCCAATGCCACCAAAGACCCGCTCTGGCGCGCCAAAGTAGCCACTGAACTGGAACGCAACTCGCACCTGTCCTCAGTACTCAATGACAAATGCTCTAAGTGTCACGCCCCCGTCGCCAATTATGAAATAACTCAGGTATAGGGCGGCGAACTCACATTATTTGGCCCTGATGGTATTCTCGATCCAAGTCATGAATTCTACGATGCAGGCATGAATGGCGTAACCTGTACTGCCTGTCACCAGATTATGGATGACGGCAACCTGGGCACACTGGCGGGTTCTTCAGGTCATTACAGCATTAATGACACCAAGACTATTTATGGCCAGTACAGCGACATCTTTGGCAACCCAATGATCAATGCAACAGGTTACACACCAGAATACAGCGCTCATATTTCAGATTCAGCCATGTGTGCAACCTGTCACAACCTGAAAACACCTTTTGTTGATGCAGCTGGTAATGTATTAACGACAACGCCTGAGTCAGAGTTCCCTGAGCAGCAGCCATACACAGAATGGCAGAACTCTATCTTTGATGATGCCGGTAGCAATCCACAGAGCTGTCAGGATTGTCACATGCCTCAAACCAACTCCAAGGTTTCTAACCGTCCACAATGGTTAGGCCCTAAAGCTGGTTTCTCGAAGCATGAACTGGTGGGCTCTAACACCACTATGTTGACTATGTTGCGTGATAATGCAGCTGCACTGGACGTGACCAGCAATTACATGGATCTGAGCATCGGTCGTGCTCGCACCATGTTGCAGAACTCTGCCAATATAGAGATTCTTTCTGCATCAGTGACTGATGGTATCCTGGAAGCACGTGTAAAAGTTCTGAATCAGTCAGGACATAAAGCACCAACTGCTTACCCATCACGTCGTATGTGGTTGAACTTCAAGGTGACCGACAGCAACAACAATGTCGTCTTTGAGTCAGGTGCGTTCAATGCCGATGGTTCAATCGTCGGTGCCGACAACGATACTGATCAAACTATCTATGAGCCTCACTATGATGTGATCACCTCAGCTGACCAGGTACAGATCTACGAAACTATTATGGGTAACTCAGATAACAACGTTACCTATACCCTGCTTCGTGGTGCACAGTACCTGAAAGATAATCGCCTAACCCCACAGGGTTTTGACAAGCTGAACGTACCTTCAGATGTTGCGGTTATCGGTGCAGCGACTAACGATGCAGACTTCAACATGGGTAGTGATGAAATCACATATCGCATCCCGGTTGCAGCTTCTGGCGAACTCACCGTTAACGTTGACCTGAACTTCCAGACTTTCCAGCATGGTTTCATTCAGGATCTGTATAAAGATGTTCAACTGGAACAGGTACAGACCTTCAAAACCATGTATGACGCACAAAGTCTGAAACATGAAAATGTTGGCAGTGCACAGACCACAGTAGTTAGTGATGGCGGCGGTACACCTCCTCCTACAGCACCTACTGCAACACTGGGCGCTTCACCATCCACTATTGATGCCGGCCAGTCTTCAACACTGACATGGTCTTCAACTGATGCAACCAGCTGTAGCGCATCAGGTGCATGGTCAGGTACAAAAGCAACCAGTGGTTCACAGTCAGTGACTCCTGGTTCAACTGCAAGCTACAGCATTACCTGTAATGGTGACGGTGGCAGTGCAAACAGTAGTGCAACAGTGACTGTTAACGCAGCAACTCCAGCACCGACTGCTAGTATCAATGCTTCACCTTCAACCATTGATCAGGGAGCTTCATCTACTCTGACATGGTCTTCAACTGACGCAAGCAGCTGTACTGCATCAGGTGCTTGGTCAGGAGCAAAAGCTACCAATGGTTCACAATCAGTGGCTCCTGGTTCAACTGCAAACTACAGCATCACCTGTACGGGTGCCGGCGGTAGTGCAAACGACAGTGCAACGGTAACAGTGAATCCGGCTTCAGCTCCGGCGCCGACTGTTTCACTGAGCGCCAGCCCTACAAGCCTTAGAAAGGGTCAAAACATCACGCTGTCATGGTCATCGACTGATGCAACTAGCTGTAGCGCATCAGGTGGCTGGTCTGGTTCAAAAGCAACCAGCGGTTCAGAGTCAATGCCTTTGAGCAATGCAGCAACACTTACCCTGACCTGTACAGGTGCAGGTGGCTCAGCCAGCAGCTCAGTTACCTACGGTACCTGGGGTAGATGGAGACTACAACTTCAATAGTTAGTTAATCAAACTATTAAAACTGAAACCGGGCTGGAAAATCCAGCCCGGTTTTTTATTGTGCGATAAAAAAGTATGTTGAGTAACTCAGTAGCGAAAAACAGCGAAATAGAGTTAGACTAGCCCGACTAATATCAAGCGCAATCACCCTCATTGATTGCGCCCCACAAAAACCACCATTTAAACAAGAGAACAAAGTGACCAATAACGATATCTTACGCCGCATCCGCTACACCTTTGACTTAAGCGATTCAAAAATGATCGATATATTTGGCCAGGCCGATCTTCAGGTAACACGTGCACAAATCAGCGACTGGCTAAAAAAAGAGGATGACCCTGATTACAAGAATTGCACAGATGTTCAGCTAGCCACTTTTCTGAATGGTTTTATTAATGAAAAACGCGGCAAAAAAGAAGGCGCCCAACCTGAACCTGAGAAACGTTTAAGCAATAATATTATTTTCAGAAAACTGAAAATTGCATTAAATCTGAAAGACGAAGATATATTCAGGATCATGGATCTGGCTGATTTCAGCATCAGCAAACCCGAATTGAGTGCCCTGTTCCGTAAAGCAGGTCATAAACACTACCGCACCTGCAAAGATCAGATATTGCGTAAATTTCTTACGGGTGTACAGCTTAAATATCGCGACAATATAGAAAAGAGAGAAGAATTTAAATGGGAGTAGTTTTGGAACTGATACCTCATTAAGCAAAATACAAAAATATCCGGAATTCAATCAATGAATTTTCTAAATGGCATAACACTACTTTTGATTTATCAGTTAGTTGGTGAAGTCAGCGTGCTTTTGCTACGCATACCTGTGCCCGGTCCGGTGATGGGTATGGTCATGCTTTTTTTGACGCTAGCATTTCGAGGACGCTCAACTGAATCACTGGATTCAGTCTCATCAGCACTGTTAAGTCATTTATCCTTGCTTTTTGTACCAGCGGGTGTCGGCATCATTGTTCATTTCGATCGTATTATTGACGAATGGCTAGCCATCAGTGCGGCTCTAGTACTGAGCACGATCATCACCATGGCTGCGACCGTAGTCATCATGAAGGGCGCTAATCGTCTATTCTTGAATCGGGATAAAAAAGATGGTTGAGTCAGACCTGTCCACCATTTGGGTCTACCTTTCGGCCACACCTTTATTGGGATTAACTATTACTCTGGTTGCCTACAGTCTGGCCTATCGTCTTTATATTTACGCAAACTCTAATCCTTTGCTCAATCCAGTACTAACAGCCGTTATTTTATTAATCACTTTGCTTTTAGTAACAGAAACATCTTATGAAACATATTTTGAGGGCGGACAGTTTGTACACTTCCTACTTGGCCCAGCAACAGTTGCCTTAGCGGTACCTTTATATCAACAATGTTCTAAATTAAGAAAATTATTTATACCGATTGCCATCGCTATTATTTCAGGCGTCATTATTGGCGCTTTCAGCTCGATCAGTATCGCCTGGTTTTTAGGTGCCAGTATAGAAACGCAACTATCACTCGCACCTAAATCTGTAACCACACCCGTCGCCATGGGCATTTCAGAAATAGTAGGCGGCATACCCTCACTGACTGCAATCCTGGTAGTTATAACCGGCATCATCGGTGCGGTGATTGGCACAAAACTTTTTGAACTGATGCACATTAAAGATGACACTGTTAAAGGAATTGCTATGGGCATCACCGCGCACGGCATCGGCACAGCCCGTGCTTTTCAGATCAGTTCAGAAATGGGGGCTTTCTCGGGTTTAGCAATGGCCTTGTCGGCATTTGCCAGTGCCGTTATTTTGCCCTGGCTACTAAATTTAGCTGGGATGCTAAATTAAGCCGCCTTTAACTAAGACGCTCTCGACAATGACTAACATCCTTCCCTTCAAACGACCAAAAACTTCTGAAAAACATAAGGGCAAATTTCTCTGCCAAAGTGGTCACCACAAGTGGGTTATGGACAAAGAAAAACAGTTTGATGTGAAACAGGGGCGTTTAATCACTATCTATCATTGCTCACGTTGCAAAGCAAACAAAACCGAAGCTATTTAATCTTCTAGTTCTGATAAATATTCATATAGATGAAGATTTTTTTCTCTCTCGATATTCGTCTCGATAATGTTCGGTCAGAGTAAACGCAAGCAATGCAACAACAAATTCTACAATAAAACTCAATACCTCATAAGTTGCCTCACTAACTACAGGACGTGTTGCCAGCAAACCCCACAAATTACTGAACTCACTAACCTCGACAACGCTTTCTACCAACTTGGCGGAGATCATAGCCATACTAAGACCTGCTGAATTGTCGAGCATGGTGACCGCAAAGCGTTTTAGCCAGTTTTGTTTTTTGTGTATTTTTAAAAGCTCCTGACCAACAAGTTTTGAGCCTTTATAAATATTTGGAGCCAGCTTTTCGTTATAAACCTTTGCTCCCAATATTGTGTATTTTTTTGATTGAGGAAGAACCTGTGCAGAAAACAGTTGCTTGCACTTGATCGTACCATTAACGCCTAATGTTTTAATTAAAATAAAACCCTTTCTAAGCTGTTTAGTTTTTGTTTCTTTCATAAAACGTCTCTCATATACAAAGCACGCCCCTTTTTAGGCGCGTTCCCAGGGAAAAGTCAGCACCTCAGCAATCAAGCTACTATTTATCAAAATCATTAACAAACGATCAAGTCCCAGAGCTACACCAGAACAATCTGGCAAGCCATGCTCTAATGCCGCCAGTAAATTCTCGTCTATTTTTACTGTCGGTTTATTTTCTGAAATTCTGGTTTCATTTTCATTCTCAAAACGTTGCCTCTGTTCTCCTGCAACGGCCAGCTCATGGAAACCATTAGCCAGTTCAGTCTCCCCATAAAACAACTCAAAGCGACTTGCCACAACCACGCCATCATCATTCTTTCTCAAACGTGCCAGTGCACACTGTGATGCAGGATACTCATAAATAAAAGTAAATTTGTCTGATGGCAATGAGGGCAATACCAGTTGGGTCAGCAGCCAGTCCAGCCACTCATCTTTTTTATCATCCAGACCTACTGGCTGTTCAATATCATGCTGCAAAGCACACTCGCGGCAATCTTCCGCAGTCGCTTGATATGGATCCAGATCGGCATATCTCTCAAAGGCCAGTCCATAACTAAGACGCTCAAATGAGCCTAAGTGAGCACCTGTATGGTCATCGACCGATAGCACTAAAGCCTCTACTTCATCCATCAGCTGATGCATATCAAAACCAGGACGATACCATTCCAGCATAGTGAATTCGGGGTTGTGCATCGGCCCCAGCTCTTCATCGCGAAAGGCCTTGCAGATTTGATAGATTGACTCTCCATGTGCCGCGAGCAATCGCTTCATGGCAAACTCGGGTGAGGTATTCAGGTAATAATCCTGGTTGCGAAAAATAGTCTTCAGACTTTCGATATGCAGATCAGTATTTCCTGCCGATGCCAGCAAAGGCGTATCCACTTCCAGTACATCCCGATCATCAAAAAAGGCTCGTATGTCTTTCAACATACGAGCCTTTTGTTTGATTATTTCCAGACTGGCTGATGGCTGCCAGTTATTATTTTCCATCACGGCATCAATTAATCATTAAGCTCTGGAAACGTACTCACCGGTACGCGTATCAATTTTCAGTATATTGCCTTCTTCAATAAATAAAGGCACTTTTACTTCTGCACCAGTCTCCAGTGTTGCTGGCTTGGTACCACCCTGGGCGGTATCACCTTTTAAGCCTGGATCGGTTTGTGCCACGGCCAACTCAACAAAGTTAGGTACTATAATTGAGATCGGCGATTCATTCCACAGGGTCATAACGCAGGGTTCCTGCCCTTTAAGCCACTTAACGGCATCACCCATAGCAATACTATCCGCGGCATACTGCTCAAAGGTTTCTGGTTCCATGAAATACCAGTTTTCACCATCAGCATATGAATAATCAACATTGAGCTCTTCAACATCAGCGGCCTCTACCGTCTCTGTCGACTTGAAAGTGCGCTCCAGAGTGCGGCCCGTTTTCAGGTTTTTCATCTTGACACGATTGAACGCCTGACCTTTACCCGGCTTGACCAGAACATTCTCGGTTATCGAGCAAGGATCGCCGTCCCAAATAAATTTCAGGCCGTTTTTAAATTGGTTTGTGCTGTATGTCGCCATATTGTTAAGCTGCCGCTGAATGGTTAATAATTAGGTTAATCATCAAATCGGCGACATGATACCCCGAATAGGCTCAGTTTTCACTTATGCAAGTCATCCCACTCAATACGATTTGCTCTTCCAGCATAAAAAATGACTGGAAAAAGCAATTAGCCGACGCTATTTCCTCACCTGCCGGGTTACTACAACAACTGGAACTGGAGCATTTATTAACCGACCGGATTGAGGCCGGCTCCAATTTTCGCCTGCGCGTCCCCCAGGCTTACGTCAATAAAATGAAAAAGGGTGATCCCAACGACCCGCTGTTACTACAGGTTCTGCCGACACTGGCAGAAAACAAACTAACCGGTGAGCTGGATCCTGTCGGTGACCTCAACGCTATGGCATCATCTGGACTGTTACATAAATATCATGGCCGCGCACTAATTATCACCACGGCAGCCTGCGCCATCCACTGCCGTTATTGTTTCCGTCGCCACTTCCCCTATTCAGATGCCCTGGCACTCTCATCACAGTGGCCGGACACATTAGCGTATTTGAAGCAACATTCTGATATTCACGAAGTTATTTTGAGTGGCGGCGACCCACTGGTACTCGATGACAGCAAGTTAGCTGCACTGTGCTGCGATCTCGAAGCCATTCCCCATATAAAATGGTTACGTATACACACACGCCTGCCCGTGGTGCTACCTTCACGCATTAATTCATCCCTGCTCGAATGGATGCAGAGCTCACGCTTCCGCATCACCATGGTGATCCATGCCAATCATGCCAATGAATTAGGAACCGATGAAATGCTTGCTCTGGAATCCCTACAAAACATAAATATTACCCTACTGAATCAAAGTGTTTTACTCAGGAAAATCAACGATAATGCATCATCACTGGTTGATTTAAGTCATCGGCTGCACGATGCTGGCGTCATACCCTATTACCTGCATTTGCTTGATCAGGTACAAGGTGGCCTGCATTTTGACGTAAATCGTGAAAAAGCCTGCCAAATCATTGATAATATGCGAGATAAGCTACCTGGCTACCTAGTTCCCAGGCTGGTCATCGAAGAAAAAGGGCGAAGCTCAAAAACAGCAATTTCTCATATCTGAGCTAGACTTGTTGTTGACGGAAATAAATCGTCAAACAGAGCTATGGGACTGATTCATATAATTAGAATCATCTGTCGATAGAACAATGGATCGAAAAAATAAATTTAAAAAAATGATGAAATTACGTATACCAGAACAATCTGACAGCAATGACAGCACTTTACCTATTCATCCGCGCAAACTAAAAAATTGGCTGGCTAATTTACCACAGGCCAATATGGGTGAAATGACCCGACAGATTTTCGGCGCTATTCGGGAACTCAATCGAAAAAAAATACCAGCCAAGCATCGTCTGGAAATTATGGAGATGATGCGTATGCCCAGCCGTGGCATTTTTGATAATCTAAAAAAATACTTTATCAATCGCACATTCCCACTACCCGAAAAAAGTAAAAAGATTGTCAATCTCAATCAGGCACTGCTACAGGAAATGGCACTGGGCTATAAAATCATTATTCAGCAGGCCGCCAGTAAAAGCGAAAAAGTGGATACAAAAAGCCAGACTATCGCAATCGCACGAGCCATCAAGTATCAATCAGAGCTTTTCCTGCGAGCCAGTGAAATTTACGCTGCTGTACCTGCCAATATCTGGCTGGATTCACACCAACTATTTGCTTACGCTGTCGATCTCAAACTACATAGAAATACTATCAATGACAGCGAGAACCCAAACAAGAAAACCACCATTGAAGATGTTTACAAACAAATGCTGTTGTTTTCACTATCCCGCCCAACCGCCATGCGACAAAGCAATAGTGAGCGCGTCTATAACAAGCTCTATAACTGGGTAACACAAACTAATCTTGATGATAATACACAGGAAAATCAGATTAACCGATTCTTCTGTGCACGTACCGACGATGACAGGCCTCCTTCATATCTAAACCAGCAAGACTGTGACAGCGAGAATAAAGTATTCACTCTGGAAACAGCTGAACTTGTTGACAACATCCGAAAAGAAATCAACAGCTCTACAGATAAACAGGATGCCATCACTGTAGGTGAAGATCTCCCCACAGAAACACTAAAGACGTTGGCTATGTCATGGGGGGTTATGCCTAAACGTCGATTCTCCAGAGCAGGAAAACATGGGCAAATAGCAGCCGCTATTGGCTTAGCATATGCGTCAAAAATGATCAGCAGTAGCAATCTACCTGAATCACTCGAATCCATGTC
>JAGLQT010000248.1 GCA_023136715.1 Gammaproteobacteria bacterium
AAACCCAGCTATCGAATACTCTTACACAAGCGGCTAACAAAGACCTTCGTATTGGCATAATCCGTAACACCGCTTTCTGCTTCTACTACCCTGATGATTTAATCGCACTTGAACAGGCTGGTGCAGAACTGGTCGACATCGATAATATTAAAGATAGCCACTTGCCTGATATAGACGGCCTGTTTATTGGTGGCGGCTTTCCTGAAACGCATCTTGATGCGCTAGAAGCGAATCAATCAATAAGACAGGAAATTCATTTGGCCATCGAGAATGGCCTGCCCGTTTATGCTGAATGTGGCGGCCTGATGTACCTGGCTCGTTCGATCAAATGGAAAGACCAACAAAGTAACATGGTAGGAACCATTCCTGCAGACATCATTATGGAAGAGAAACCACAAGGTCGTGGTTATGTTCGCTTGAAGGAAACCACTGATGGATTATGGCCATCAAGAACAGAAAATATCATCGCCGCCCATGAATTTCATTATTCACGTTTTGAAAATCTCGATAAAAATGCTAGATTTGCATTCCAGGTTGTGCGCGGCACAGGGATTAATGGTAAAAACGACGGCTATGTCTACAAAAATCTGTTAGCCTGTTATACGCATCAGCGCGGCACCAGCAAAAATCGCTGGACACAACGTTTTGTTGATTTTGTCCGCCAGCAAAAAAACAAACCAAACACAACTTAAATTATTGATTTTATGATAAAAGTAACCCCAGAAGCCGCTAAACAAATTCAAATATCTGCACAGCAGGGTAAAACAGAAAACTTGGCTTTGCGCATTGCTGCAACAAAAAATGATGATGGCAGCTTTCATTACGGCATTGGCTTTGATGAAAACAAAGAGGGCGATATCCCTGTCACATCCGAAGGTATCAAAATTATTGTTTCACCGATTAGTGCTGATCTGCTCAAAGATACCACGCTGGATTTTGTTGAGCTTGAACCGGGGAAAAACCAGTTCATTTTTATGAACCCTAACGATCCGGACTATACAGCACCCTCAGACAACTAAAGCGGCTTACTGGACACCACAGGTAAATCCGCATGAACGACACAACTGGAATAAATAATAGCTGTTCTCTGGATGAGCTCAGTTTTCTTTATGAGCTTAGTTCAATGCTCAACGCGATTGATAACAATATCAATCCCTGTAAAGACCCACTTAAGCTGATCACCCAGAAATTGGCTGGATCAGCTGCAATCATCAGGCTTATTTCCGAAGAAGGCTGGATGGATTTGTACGCCAGCTACGGCATGAACAAAGAACAGATGGCCAGTCTTCAGCATACTCCCATTGAAGGCTCTCTCTTTATTCATGAAAACCAGTCAATAAAGGAAATTCGACGCGCACCTGCCAGCACTTTAATCAGTGACAAATCCTCTGAAATGATTTCAGTACCGGTACGTCATCATGTTCATACACTGGGTGTACTCAATGTATTCATCCCGAAAAATCAGCTGCTCATGGATGACCAAACGGCATTAATGCTGCTATCAGTAGGCCAGCATCTTGGCATGGCTATCGAAAGACATCGCCTGGATAATGCCGCCAAACAAAAATTGATTCAGGAAGAACGCAACATGATCGCCAATGAGTTACACGACTCATTGGCACAGACACTGGCATCACTGCGTTTCCAGGTTCGTATCCTTGACCAGACTTTACAACCCACCAGTGAATACATGGCCATCATGAGTCTGGAGCAGGTTGAGCATGGCCTGGACGAAGCCT
>JAGLQT010000249.1 GCA_023136715.1 Gammaproteobacteria bacterium
TTTTTGCATCAATGATTTCCTGATCTGTCATTCCAGTTGTATCAATTGCGGCATCATTACTTACATCGTTATAAATAAAGCGATCATAAAAACCAAAGTGCATATCTTCTTTGGCAATATGGTAGTTTCCGCTTATATCAATTTGCATATTATTGAAAGTGGATGATGGCGTTGTATAAACCCATATATAAAAGTTTACCTGGCCATCATTACTGGAAAACCTGTATTGCCATGGGTAATCCCAGTCCCTGACATTTTCAAGCGTCTTATTCTGTTCTGGCATGGTATAAGTAGAATCCCCGTCCGGAGTGAACCAGTCGGGCCCAATCGTCTGCACTCGCTGCATCTGACCGATCTGTGACGGATCGAAACCTGCCCCTACCTGATGATCATTAGCACCGACACCATCTGGACCAACAAACCCCCAGTCATCAAAAGTAATTGTTCCTGTAGCGTTCGTATAACCAACACTATAATCTGTTACATGAAGCTCCGCCGATGCAGAATGCATAAAGCCTACACATACTAAAAACACACCTATTAAAATCCGACTTTTTATCATTTTCAAAAACCTCGACTTTCCATTAGTTACTTCAATTACATCTAGTTCTAATTAACTGTTTTATGCTTTAAAGCACATGCACAACATGATTTACTCATTTGTTGTATGTTTTTATACATTTGCTAAGAGCAGAAATAACAATGCAAAAACCAAGCCAAACAGCTTAACTAACTGATAATAAACGTTTTAAATATAAAACACCAAATATTAACCTTCACTAATAGTGTTGCTTTTATCGACAGCAATAATGGCATCAACTCCACACATGCGAAAATATTCAATTACAAAACAATAACTTACTAACCATCTAATCTCTTATTGCAAATAGTAAAAAATATCGACAATATCAGTAAAAACCGATTATTTTTCCATTTTCAGCAAATCTTTTGTTTTAGGTTATTAAAATCACAAAATGGACTTCTAAGAATTTTCTAGGTGCCTACCAGATTACGACAAAACTTTAAACAGGATATTTATGCACTGTAAGAATGAGATACAGAGGCCTTTACTCAGGTAACCCCCTGATATCCTGAGCGCTTCCATGCGCCGCCCTCAATAAAGCATTTTACATGGTCAAAAAGATAAACTCGTGCTGGCAAACACGGCACATCAGTAATCAGAAAAAACCAGGAGCAGCCTCAAAACGGCTGTTTAAAATCATTACTAACAAATCTATTGAGATAACGATAACAAAAAACTAGACCATCTCCGGCTCAAACTCAACCAGCGTATCTACGTCAGCACCATAATCCACACCATCAACACCAAAGCCGAACAGTTTCAAAAATTCATCTTTGTAGCCCTGATAATCGGTGAGTTCAAAAATATTATCGTCGGTTACCTGTGGCCAAAGTTCTTTCACTTTGTTCTGCACATCATCACGTAATTCCCAGTCATCCATGCGAATGCGTGCGACATCATCCAGTTCTGCGCCGCCATCTTTATACAACTGGGTGCGGAACATGCGATTGATTTGCTCGATGCAGCCTTCGTGAATATTTAATTCTTTCATCGCCTTAAAGCCCATGGCGATATACAAAGGCATAACCGGTATCGCTGCCGAGGCCTGTGTGACGACACTTTTCAGTATGGCCATGTTTGCTGAGCCATTGATATCAGCGAGTGAATCTCGCAATGCACCGGCAGCTCGATCCATATCTTCTTTGGCTTTGCCCAGGGCACCGTGCCAGTAAATAGGCCAGGTAATGTCGGTGCCGATGTAACCGTAGGAAACGGTTTTAACACCATCGGCCAATACGTCGGCTTCTTTCAATGCAGCCATCCATAATTCCCAGTCTTCACCACCCATGACGGTGATGGTATTTTGAATCTCTTCTTCTGTGGCGGGCTCAATTTCAGCGTCGATGATGATGTCTTTGCTGGTGTCGAGCGCGGTGGCTTTATAAGTTTCACCGATAGGTTTTAATACAGAGCGAATGACTTCACCGGTATCTGGCATTTTGCGTACCGGTGA
>JAGLQT010000025.1 GCA_023136715.1 Gammaproteobacteria bacterium
TGATCTTTCATCGAGAAGGTAACAATGTTTTTTCCCTGACAAACCTGCTGCCAGAAATCCGCGTAGTCATCATCAAGATTAATAATGGCAACACCTTCTTCAGACAGACCACCATAAATTTCTGATTTAGCCTGAGCCACTTTTTCAATCGAACCAAAACCTTCAAGATGCGCAGGTCCAGCATTAGTAATCACCGCAATATCTGGCTTCGCTATGTGCGTTAAATAATCAATTTCACCCACATGATTCGCACCCATTTCGATGACTGCATAATCGTGCTGCTGACGAATCGACAACAATGTCATGGGCATACCGATGTCATTATTTAGATTACCCTGCGTTGATAAAACTCGGTCACCGCTCACCGCTTCTAGTAAAATAGCCCGGCACATTTCTTTAACTGTTGTTTTTCCATTGCTTCCAGTCACAGCAACCAGCTTGCCTTTAAATTGACCACGCCATGCCGCCGCTAAATCACCCAGAGCAATACGTGTATCGTCAACACAAATTTGTGACAACGCTACTGATTTAGGATCACTCACCAAAGCACCCACGGCACCTAAGTCTGCAGCCGTTTTTAAAAAAACATGACCATCAAAATTTTCACCTTTCAGCGCCACATACAAATCACCTAGATGCAAGCTACGCGTATCTTTGGAAACAGCAGAAAACACAGCATCATCACCCTGAAGCTTCCCGTTAATTGCTGTCGCTGCTTGAGATAAACTCATCATTGTGTCACCGCCAAACATTCTCTCGCAACCAGACGATCATCAAAGCTATAACTTTCATCACCTACCAACTGAACACTCTCATGTCCCTTGCCAGCCAGTAACACCACATCATTTTTTTGCGCATGCTCAATCGCGTACGCAATAGCATCACGACGATCAAGAATAACTTTGACTTCTGAACCAGCATCAAAGCCCTTAATAATTTCATCGACAATTGCTTGCGGCTCCTCATTTCGAGGATTATCACTGGTGACTACAACTCTATCCGCGCAAGCTTGTGCCACCTTTGCCATCAAAGGACGTTTACTTCGATCACGATCACCACCACAACCAAACACACACCAGAGCTGACCATCAAAATGCGCTTTTACTGCTTTGCTTGCTTCTTCCAGCGCATCTGGTGTATGCGCAAAATCAACCACCACCGTTGCAGCATTGCTTGCTTCGATCACCTCCATACGACCAGGAACCGGCGAGACAGTCGCGAGTTTTCTTAGCGCCGTCTCAAGAGACCAACCATTAACCAACAACGTTGACAACACCGCCAGCACATTGGAAACATTAAAACTTCCCAGCAACGGAACAAACAAATCCCCATTACCTTTAGATGTCTTAACTGACACCTCAAAACCATGTGCCACTGCTTTTATACTTGACGCTTGCACAAAACAATCCGCGTAATCCCGCCAGTTTTCAATATTACTCTGCGTGCCATAACCCCAAACAGATAGTCGACTCTTACATTCTTTTGCTAAAACGCAGCCATAGTCATCATCAAGATTAATCACAACTGCATTCAACCCCGGAATGAAAAACAATTTTCGTTTAACATCAGCATAAGCTTCTAGCGTTTTGTGATAATCAAGATGATCGTGCGATAAATTGGTAAATACCGCAGTATCAAATAAAACCCCATTAACTCTGCCTTGGTCCAAACCATGCGATGACACCTCCATAACTACACTTGCCGCTTGATTGGCGCGCAGCATCTCCAGATCACGATGCACAGATAATGCATCAGCTGTGGTTAAACCTGTCACATTTAAATCACCGAGAAAGCCATTGCCCAATGTCCCTAAAACACCGCAACGTTTATCTGCTTCATCCATGCATTGCGCGATAAAATGCGCAACCGATGTTTTTCCATTGGTGCCGGTGACACCCGTTACTTTAAGTTGTGCCGAAGGATGCTGATAAAAACGATCAGCAATCTCACCCATTTTCATATTCAAATCATTGCAGTGCAGGCAAACCACCTGTTGTGAAACTTCACTCACCACCGCATCACAATCTTCACACTCATCCCAGACAACGGCACTTGCACCATTCTTAACCGCCGCCTCTGCAAACATCAGACCATGTGACAGTTCGCCCTGACAGGCAAAAAATAAATCATCTTTCTGCGCTTTACGACTATCAATAGCTAAGCCGCTAATCTGCACGTCATCGCAGCGATCTAATAATTCTGGCGAAGCAAAACCAGCCAACAAAGTTTTGAGCGGCATTGATGCTTGGTATTGATTGCTCAACATCAGACTTGCCCACCTTTATTCTCAGTCAACTGCAGCTTTATCTTTGGCTTCATCACCAATTGTTTAATCGAAACACGATCAGGCGCAACATCTAATAAACGCATTGCACCTGCCATCACCTGACTAAAAACCGGTGCTGCAACTTCACCACCAAAATGCTCACCGTTTCTGGGCTCATCAATCATCACGACCATCACTAGCTCAGGAAAATCGGCAGGCACCATGCCAGCAAAAATAGAGAGGTAGCGCTCTTCTGCATAACCGCCAGCAACAAATTTATGTACTGTACCTGTTTTTCCTGCAACACTATAATTTGCCACTTGAGCTCGTCGCCCTGTTCCCTCTTCACTGACAACACGCTGCATCATTTTTCGCACTGCCCGAGCTGTTTCCACACGCATTACGCGCTCACCTTCAACCGCTTCTTCCTGATGCAAAAAACTCACCGGCTTGAGCACACCATCAGCCGCCAATGCCACGTAAGCACGCGCCAGTTGCATCGGCGTTACCGAGACACCATAACCAAATGCCATCGACGCTCTTTCAAAATCATTATGCAGCGCACTCACAGATAAGCGACCAGTCGCTTCACCAGGAAAACCACTGCCGGTATCAGCACCCAAGCCCAGCTTCTGATACATACCCCATTGCTCATCGGCATCAATCGCCAGAACAATTTTACTAATACCCACATTGCTCGATTTCGCGATCACGCCGCTGACATCAATCTCACCATAATTGCGGTGATCACGAATCATATTGCCCTGTACTTTCATATAACCGGGCGCGGTATTTATTTTTGTTGTCGATGTCCAAATGCCACTATCCAGCGCAGCCGCCATGGTTAATGGCTTCATGGTTGAGCCTGGTTCAAAAACATCAGTGACCGAACGATTACGTGTCGCCTCAGGACGCAACTGGCTTCGATCATTAACATTAAAAGAAGGCTGATTGACCATCGCTAAAACTTCACCACTTTTAACATCCAGTACCACCGCTGAACCAGCAATAGCATTATGCTTAATCACGGCGGCTTTCAGTGTACGGTAAGTCAAATACTGCAAACGTCGATCAAGACTCAAAACCACCGGCTTGCCCGGCTCGACGGAACGAATCAGCTCAACATCATCAAACACTCGACCCAGACGATCACGAATAACCCTCTTCTTACCAGGCTCACCTTTTAGCCAGTCATTGAAAGCCAGCTCAATACCTTCCTGCCCATTGTCATCAATATTTGAAAAACCAACCACATGTGCAGCCACTTCACCCGCCGGATAATAACGGCGATATTCATTCTGCAAGGCTACACCAGGAATTTTAAGACTCATCACCTTAGTCGCCAGCTCGGGTGACGCATGACGTTTTAAATACATGAATTCACGCGCCTGATTCGCCTGAATTTTTTTCTGTAAGGCCGATGCATCCATAGACAAAACTTTTGCCAGTTCTGGTACGCGATGCATATCTAAAACCACTTCCTCAGGATTCAACCAAATACTATTAACTGGCGTACTCACCGCAAAAGGCTCACCATTTCTATCCACAATTTGTCCACGGTAAGCAGGAATAGAAACCACGCGCAACTGCCTGGCATCACCCTGGCGCTCAAAAAACTCACTATGCAAAATTTGCATATCCAGAGCACGAGCCAATAGCGCCATTACCGCCATTAAAAAAATGATAAGCAGCAAAACCCGACGCCATGGCATTAGAGGTTTTCCAACAGCTTTTGTGTTGTTGAGTATCATGGTTTAATAAATACCACTTCTTCTGCATTCGGCATAACCATAGACAAACGCTCTCGCGCTACCTGCTCAATACGACCATGACCAGACCAGGCGCTCTGCTCTAACTGCAGCTGCCCCCACTCGATATTAAATTCATCAACCTGATGCTTAAGCCCCTGCAACTCGACAAACAATTTTCTACTTTGATGCTTGCTGTACACCAACAAAATGGCCGAACTCAATACCGCCATAAACACCGGCACTGCAATCAAAAACAATCGTTGCTGCCCGGTCATCGAACTCGCTCCAATACCCTCAAACGCGCACTCCTTGATCTTGGGTTTTCCGCCAGCTCCTGCTTACCAGCTACCCACGACTTACCAACCAGCCGAAATGGTGGCTGCTCATCTTTATCCATAATCGGCAAACCCGCTGGCAATTTTGGACGACTGGAAATATCACGCATAAATCGTTTCACCATCCTGTCCTCTAATGAATGAAAACTAATCACTGCTAAACGCCCGCCTACCGACAACACCGAAGCTGCTGCTTGCAAACCACTTTCAATCGACTGCAACTCCTGATTAACGTACATACGAATCGCCTGAAAACTTCGAGTTGCCGGATGCTTATGTTTCTCCTTCACCGGAATAGCATCTGAAATTATGCTTGCCAACATCGCGGTATCATCAATTACCTGCTCTGCCCTGGTTTCTATGATTGCAGTGGCAATACGTTTGGCAAATTTCTCCTCGCCATAACGTTTCAACACCAAAATCA